>JAHJHM010000112.1 GCA_018823915.1 Candidatus Omnitrophota bacterium | reverse complement strand
TAGACGTTTTTATAGGAGGCGGCAGTTTCCTTAGCCATCTGAATTGCTCTTTTTACCCCAAAACAAAATCCTGTGTGTTTTGCCCGGTATGTTTTCATCCACTCTATGTCGCTGCCGCATACTACCCAACAGGGTGTCCTGCTGGACTACCCAACAGGGTGCCTACTGGGATAGCATCAGCGCCTCTATTTTACACTAACTTTTCTATTTTTCACTAATATTTTTTAAGTATGGATTTTTTAAAAATATTCTGATATAATTTTATTTACCCCGTTAGAGAAGGAACTTCTAACGGGGTAAAAGGACGAAATTCTCTAACTGGGTATAGAATGAAAAAGATTATTTTTTTTCTTTTTCTAGTTATCCCTATTTTTTCCTACGGCAAGGATAAGCTTGCTGTAACTATATTTTATTCCCCCCATTGTAAAGCCTGTTTTGAGTTAAAAAATGAGTTTTTGCCTCCTCTAGAGGAAAAATATAAAGATAAAGTGGAATGGAGAATCTTAAACGCTGATGATAATCCCAGCAATTTAAAGATGCTGTATGCTCTTACTGAAAAATTTGAAAAAAAGAAGGCAAGATATCCTTCCATTCTGGTGGGAAATATTTTCTTGAGCGGAGGAGGAGAAATCAAGCTGAGATTAAACGAGGCAATTGAGACTAACCTAAAGAGAAAAACCTCAACCCTTCCTTTTTTTGAAGTAGACTTGGTTAAAGTGTTTAAGAATCTTTCTGTATTTACGGTAATGGGAAGTGGTTTAATTGACGGAGTAAATCCCTGCGCTTTCGCGGTAATTGTTTTTTTCATATCTTTTTTAGCAGTCTATGGGTACAGGAAGAGAGAAGTCGTCTATGTGGGTTTATTTTATTGTTTGGCCGTATTCCTTACCTATCTTCTTATCGGGTTAGGACTTTTTAAATTTCTCTATTCTTTGGCAGGATTTTATCTTCTTATAAGATTTTTTTATTACTTTGTCGCGGTTTTTTGCTTTTTTCTTTGTGGCTTAGCCTTATATGACTATTTTAAATTTAAAAAAACTAAAGAAAGTGAAGGTTTAATTCTACAGCTGCCTAAATTTATGAAAAAGAGAATAAACCTTATTATCGGCTCTAAGTTAAGAGAAAGAGGCGAAAGAGGGGTAATAGGTTTATCCGCTACTGCTTTTGTTGTTGGATTTCTTGTATCTTTATTGGAGGCGGTTTGTACCGGCCAGGTTTATTTGCCAACGATAGTTTTTATTCTAAAAAATGAAAGCTTAAGACTGAAAGCAGTAACTTACCTGTTTCTTTATAATTTTATGTTCATCCTGCCATTAGTAGTTATTTTTCTTCTTTCTCTTTTAGGATTTAATTCTCAAAAATTCAATAGATTCTTAAAGCAAAATTTAGGCATAATAAAAATTATTATGGCCGTAGTCTTTTTTCTTTTAGGAGCATTTATTTTATGGTTGAGTTAAATTAATTTTTAAAGTAATGGGGCAATATGAAAGAATAAAATTAGTTTATGGTTTATAGTTGATAGTTTATAGCTGGCTCTCGTTTATAAGCTGGTTTTTAGCCATAAACTATACACAATAAACTATAAACTTTCTTGCCTTTTGAGTTTTGAATTATTAAAATGGAGGTGTATTATGATAATGAGAGAAGTCGAATTAAACATTCCTGGAGAGTTTAAGCGCGAGCCTATTTTTTACCATATCATTAAAAATTTTGAGGTTATTCCAAACATCGTGGAGGCATCTTTTTCTACTGAAATGGGCTGGGCAGTGGTAAAGTTTGAAGGCAAAGAGGAAGAGCTAGAAAGATTGTTTACTTTTTTAAAAGAAAAAGGCGTAGAAGTTAACTTTCGCTAAAGAGCATAGAGTTAAGTAATTTTAACTTTTGCAATTTGCAGTTTGCATTTTGCACTGAATATTCAGAAAAATTTAGACGTGGTTCACTGAATATTTACGAATATTTGAATAGGTTTATGAAACGGTTTACGATAGTTTTCCTTGCCGTTTATTTTTTAGGCTGTGCCACAATAACCGGGCCTTCGGTTAGCAGGGAGGAAGTTGAAAGAGCCACGGAGCAGCTTAAAGTTAAAGCATTAGCATTTCAGATTGAACAATTACAAAAGGTAAGTAATATCGGAAATCAGTTAATGCTTGCCATAACTTCGGAAGATACGAAGAAATCTCCCCAAGCTTTTTTAGGTATAGTTTGTGCTTCTATAGATAAGTATTTCGAGCAGTTATATAATTTAAGAGTGGAGAAGGGAGTAGTTGTTGTAGTAGTAAAAGAAAATAGCCCTGCTTATAGGGCAGGTTTGCAGAAAGGTGATGTGTTGCTCTCCCTAAATAAAATTTCGATTAGTCATATTAATCATTTTAGAAGAGCGGTGTCCAGGTTTAAAATTGGAGATTTAGTGCGGATGGAAATTACAAGAAGAGATGAGACCCTTATTATTGAAGAAAAAATAGGTCAGATTCCTGTAAACGTACCCACAATAATGGTTGATGCCCAGGAAGTTAATGCTGCTACTGATGGGAGGTCAATTTTCATCACTTATGGGTTATTGAATTTTGTTAAATCTGATGATGAGATTGCTGCTGTGTTAGCACATGAATTAGCCCATGCAGTAAGGGGCCATGTAGTAAAGAGGCAAGGTTGGCAAATTTTAGGCTTAGTTGCTGCCGTAACCTTAGGGATCGCGGTAGAAAGTCAAACTCCCGGAGCCGGTGAGGCAGTTATGCGCGGGGCAGGAGAAATCGGGGATATATTTAATGCCGGTTATTCCCGGGACTTAGAAAGGGAAGCCGATTACTTTGGAACAAAATTTGTTTATTCTGCCGGCTATGACCCAGATATGTGCGCTACTTTACATGAAAGATTTGCTGTGGAAATTCCTGCTTCAATGATACAAAATTACTTATCTACCCACCCCAGTTCTCCTGAGCGGATGCTAAGAATAAAAAAGACAATCGAGGAATTAAAGGGACAAAACTAACTTAATAAGTTAACCCTTGTTAACTACCCAACAGGCCCTGGCCTGCTGGACTAGTAGCGGAATATTTGGGTAAGTTCATAGAGCAATCACCCGTTCGGCTCTATCACAACTTTTATGGACTCATTCCCCTCTGAAACTAACTTAAAACCTAATCCAATGTCCTGCAAAGGCAGTCTATGGGTTATCATTTCTTTTATTGGAAGCCTCTTAGCTTTAATTAACGCAATAGCAATATCCGCGTCTAACGGGCTGTTTCCATACGAAGGCACTAATTTGATGCTATTGCGCCAAAAATCATTAACCGGAACGGGTAAACTTACTCCAGGATCCGTCGGCGCGAAAAAGAGTACCGTTCCGCCTCTTTCAACTGATTGTAAAGCTTGCACAAATGCCGATATAGCCCCTGTACAAACTACCACTAAATCAGCAAGCCTTCCGTTATTTGCCTGGCGCACACCATAGGGAATATCTTCATTAGCAGAAATAATTGTTTCCGCTCCAAAATGGCGCGCCAATTTTAAGCGGTTTTCATTAATATCCGTCGCTGTAATGCATCCTGCGCCTGTTGCTTTAGCTAAAGAAATATGCAATATCCCTGAAATCCCGCTACCCAATACTAGAACACTTTTCCCCGGAGACATTTGTGCGATTCTATGCGCGCGTACGACACAAGCAAGCGGTTCAATAAAAACTGCTTCTTCGTATGAAACTTCGTCTGGTAGCAGAAAAATCCCCCTATCAACATTTATACTTGG
>JAHJHM010000111.1 GCA_018823915.1 Candidatus Omnitrophota bacterium | reverse complement strand
TACCGCCTAATATTCAGGCGGGGTAACAGCCGGGCACTAAAATTTTGCGAAGAGAAAGTTGTGGCACTACGTTTATGGAAAGCTTAAAACTGCTTATAAATAAAGGACTTTGAAATCGGTGGTGTTTAAGATGAGTCTAAGTGTACTCCGAGTATCTCAGCAATAAATAATTGTTCAGGAATTTGCACTCCTGACAGATACCCTTTCATGCAAGCATACAACTCTTTCTGAACATTATTCCATTTTTCAGAAAACAATTGGTCTAATACAGCCCGAGCCCATTTTTCAGTAGATACCTTTGGTTTTTTTCTAGATTGCTTCCTTGCTTCCTCACTCACAAAAAGTTGCATACCTATTCTACCTTCTATTTTATATTTCTTGATTAGCTCTTCTGGATTTAGCTGCTCAAATAACTCAGCGGTTTCGATATGACTTTGTTGCGCCTCTTGAAGTGTAGATGAATTTACTACAAATACAACCCTTGAAAAAATAGCTTTCAAGCTAGCAATAAATAAATTTGGAGCTTTGACGACCATTGTCTCGAAAACCCCATAAGTGTTTCGTATAGTAGATACTACGAATTTTTCTTTAGTTCCAATGTTCTCAACCATAGCTGCCAAGCTTGGATTAGACTTTTTGGGGGCAGAGCTATATCTTATCATTTTTTCTACCAAATGTTTTTATGTAAATAACTATTAACTGACTTTGCACCACTGATTAATTAATAACCCACTCATTCAAACTGTCGATATCAAACTGACCTACTGCTGTCTATTATTGACAGTAATCTCTGAAATTTGTTTGGCTAGCGCAAGCCCAAAAGAGCAGAGATGCGTATCCAGCACTGTCACAAACATGATAGGTTCCATAGTAGAAGACTCTTCCCCAGCTTTACCAGACCAATGTTCATATACTTTATGTGGCATTTGAGGAAGAAAACCAGGCTGTTTATTGACTACTCCCTTTATCGTATCCGATTTCAACAACTCTTGATACTCTAGGAAACGCTTATTGAAGAATAAAGAAGCAAGGGTATAAAGACTTGTTTTGCCACCATGGCCATGGAAGTTATTTATATCTACTTTTGCGTTTTGGGGTAGTTGCGCGCAAAAAAGGGCTATTTCATCTTTGTTTCTGATGAAAAATCCCACATTAACGGAATTCTTTGTATGGCCTTCCTGCCTGAATTTTTCCAAGTCGGCGAAGTACAAATCACACACGCCATCCATGATAGCCTTGCGAAGATTATTGTCCCATTTAATCCTTCCACAAACAACATCTGATGCCTTAACGATAAAGGCAATGGATAAATCAAACTCTAATTTCTTCTTTTCGGCATCTTTATTTCCAACCTCCATGGGTTCAAGAATATCCTTTGCCGTTTCAGTAGTCGCATGAAGTGCAAAGGAATAAACAAGTTGGCTCACTTGTATTGATGTAAAATTTTTCATAAATTCACTTTTTTATTTAGTAGGCAATTTCGTTTAACTTACTCATAGATGAACCAGTTCTCCCTATGCCTCCAAATTGACATATTTTGCGAAGCACTTTATCATCTCTCCGCCAGCATTTCTACTGCTTCCTCTAAGGCAGGAACAGAGATAAAATTCTTTTAATGCGGTTTTGAAATCCCCAATTCTATCTTCACTTCCTTTTCTAAGTAGGATCTTAGTAAAGCCTGATAAGAAGTGCTGTGTTTATTCGCCAGAAATTTCAGGCTTTCAATCAGCCAGTTCGGCAGCTTGATGGGAACGGCGCGGGAAGAAGGCTTAAGATTGGGAAAAATTGTTTTTTTAGTTTTTTTCCAATCAATATATTCGGTAGTATCGTGAGTACTCCAGAAATCTGCCTCTTGCTTTTCTGTTTTAAATCGGGGAATTTTTTTAAGTTTCATATCTTATCCTTTTGAGATTGGCTTCCTGCCTGCCGGCAGGCAGGTAAGAAGAAACTCCAGTTTTTCTCATTTAGTTTAGCCTAATTATAACAAAGGTCGAAAAGCATCCGTGTCAAGAAATTAGTATTGTGTCCTCTGATTTATTTCCCCTCAGAGTACAACTTGGCGCGTTGTTCTTTGATTGTTTCGTTTTCAAGATACTCATCCAGGGTATAATGCGGACGATCAATGTAGCCATTAGGTGTTATCTCGACGATGTGGTCAGCCACCGACTGCACAAT
>JAHJHM010000110.1 GCA_018823915.1 Candidatus Omnitrophota bacterium | reverse complement strand
GATTTTTGTCAACTGCAGATATTCAAAGAATTTCTCTCTATCTTCTCCATCCAGAAAAATATCTTTTTGTTCGTTCCCACGTGTAGTTATGTGATATAAAGCACCTTCGAATTCAATACGTAAGGGACGTCCCATAGAGCATAATTATATTGCAAAATATGTATCATGTCAAGAACTGACACCAAATTCTCCAGGGGTAAAACAAATTTTTCAATCTGAAGCTCTAAGGCGGGTTTCAAACGTTCTCCATGGAAAATATTTACCGGGGCATTCGGTTTTGGCTCCGGAAACCTGGCCATGACCTACAATATTTCTTATGGGTATTCTATAGTATTTTTTTAGACGGTTAATTAGATAAATTAAAGATTCCATCTGTTTTTCAGAAACACGTTGTTCGTTAAAATTCCCCACCAGGCAAATACCTATTCCCTTTTTATTCATTCCTGAAGCATTGCAATGCGCGCCGTCCTGCTGTTTTAACCAACGGGGAGAAACCTCAATCTGCCCATCCTGCTTATCTTTGGTTCCGTTATCGATTATAAAATGATAACCTACAGTTTTCCATCCCCTCAAACGATGCGACTCATGAAAAGCTAAACTGTTGCCAACATCAGTCGCGCTGTGATGAATAATGATATATTTCCATTTATTAGAAGGATATAAAGAAATGATTGCCTTAAGCGGCGCGGCATCCGGGATAAGAAGGCGTTGTCCCATTTCCAACTCTTCCGGTTTTCTTAAACTGTTCGCCCGCATTATATCTTTAGTTTCAATATTATACATCTTAGCTATGCGCCATACTGTCTCTCCGGGAGCCACTGTGTGGACGGCATCTTGCCTTAAAATAGGTATTTCTTTTGGCGGATATATTACAGGCATGATTGGAGCTCTAACACAAGAACTCAGAATGATTGTTAAGCCGATAATAATTACTCTTACAGCAAATTTATCCAATTTGTTCATTTAATCACCTTAATCTTTCTATAGGCAATACAAAAAGGGCAAATCTTGCCAAATTTTTTCATTCCCCCGGCAAACTTGGAGTTAGGAAACCCTCTGCCGATAATACACAATGGACATATGTAACATGGAAGCGCGAACAATTTAACTAATAATCTCATTTTTTTTCTCCCGCGGTTACTACAAAACCGCCTTCGCCAAAACCTCTTTTGGATTTCTCAATCGAATTTATTTTCTCCGGTAAATAAAATACCGTTTGATAATGAGTAAACCGGCTAAATCCAGCGGCTTTAAGTAAATTTACTAACTCTTTAACACTGAAAAATTTTGCATGCTTATAAAATATACTTTTTTTTCTTTGATAGAATTTGCCCAGAAAACTATCTTTATCTATTATACCGATGATAAGTTTTCCATGTTTCTTTAAAACCCTTCCCGCCTCTTTTAAAACTTTTACAGGGTCTTTTACAAAACATAAAGTAATAATAATCGCCGCATAATCAAATGTATTTTCAAAAAACGGCAAATCTTCACCAGCACCCCGGCGCACGTTCACACCCCTTTCTATAGCAAGCTCCATCATAGCATAAGAAGGGTCAATCCCCATGGTAATTCTTAAGGCAGAAGCAAATCTTCCCGTACCTACGCCGATTTCCAGTCCTCGGCTGGCTTTCGGCAATACCTTTTTTAGAGCTTCAAGTTCCGACAAATAAACAAACTTATTCTTATCATACCAGGCATCGTATTTTTTTGGCTATTTCCGCCACCACTGGCGCAACCATTCGGCAAGGCCCGCACCACTCAGCCCAAAAGTCTACCAAAACAGGTGAATTTGACTCTAACACCTCTTGCTTAAAATTTGAATCAGTTATCTTAATCTCCATTTTCAACACCTCCTTTTGTTTAAACTTAAAATTCTCATTTTATTCCTTGGATTTTCTTACGAATAAAAGCGGGAATATTATATCGCTTAAGCAGCAAGGAAGCCAAACCGCAAGGAAAAGAAACAGAGAAATCGCGGCATATACAAGCCAATGCAAAGCCCCTCCCCCTGCCGCCATAATAATATGAAATAGCGATGCCCAAGTGCTCAATAAGACATGGCCGGCGTGGGGAAATTTTGTTGTTGGCCGCAAATAGGCAATAATAACACCTATTATTGCTAAAGGATTAATCAGCCACCATTTTTCAATAAACCCGATATGAATACCCCTGTTAGGCATACGAAGCAAAGTTTCTCCTAAATAAGGGATTACGGAATCACTTAAGGTAGCAATCCCCACTGACCCTATATAACCAATAACAAACAAAGTCCAAAGATTGCATTTACCGCTTAGGCATTTATTGCTTAGGCGTTTACATGTATGAAGTTTATACATAGAGGCAGTAACCATGGCGCTTAAGATAACATGTATCGGGTGAAATACATAAAAAATATTATAAGAAACTTTAGCCGGCAGGCGTTGAAAGAAAATCATAATGATTATACCGGTAGCCGCCCCAAAAACAGTAAACGGGAAATGTTTTTTTAATTCTAAAAGGATTTGATGAGACATTTTATATTTGAAATATCTGCCCTACTTTTATCTTCATATAATTACTCTTGTATTCTGCCTTGAAAATCATCCGGGCATCGTAATCCGTACAATGAGTGGGGCCGGCTTTCTCAATCCCCATTTCCTTAAACTTTTCCACAATAATTTTTACTTCTCGTTTATCTCTATCCATTAAATGAAATCCCCCAAAAACTAAATAAAACTTCTCTTTAGGAAATTTTTCTCTAACTCTGTCTAAAATTTTTATAATCCCCGGATGAGCGCACCCGGTAATTACCGTAATCCCTTTTTCAGTTTTTACTACCGCGGCCTGTTCAAAAATATATTTTTGTTTATATTTTCCCACTATCTCGCCGGTAACATAGATATTTTTTGATAGTTTACAAAATTCCATATTCTCCATTAACCGGCCGCCAAAGCTTTCTACTTTATCCGTAAACTCCTGGGTAAAATGAGGACAGACATAAACCTTAAGGCCTTTTCTTCTTTTTAACAGTTCCCATAACCCATTGGTATGATCCCAGTGTTGATGAGAAATTACCACTGCTTCTATTTTATCTATATCCACTTTTAGCCTTTCTATATTATCAATAAGCCACTCCTCTTTTTCTCCCGTATCAAATAATACTTTATCATCAATTAAAAAAGAAGTACCCCATCCAACATGCAATTTTTTACCTTTCGTATCTTTATCAAAAATAATTTTTATCCGCATAACTATCTCTTACATGCCCCGTCATCTGAACAAAGAGGAATATCGCAACGCTCTGTCCTCCCACAACAAATCTGACCACCATACGAATTAATTAAATGCTTGCCTGTTGAAATAAAACTTTTCGAAAATATTTTATTTAGCTTTTTGCTTCCGCAATATTTACATTCAATCTCAATCTTTCCTTGAGTAACTCCAACAAGGAATTCACTAATCTTGTCACAATTCTTGCATTGGTATTCATAAATTGGCATTATTCACCACCTCTCTTAAACGAAAATTTCATTTTTTAAGTAAATAATCGGCAATGGCCTTATAAAGAACGCTAACCGATAAAATCGAACAGTGGCTATGAGTTTCCGGCAATTCTTTTAACCTCTCTTTTATTTGTTTGGGAGAAATACCTAAGGCATCATTTATAAATTTACCTTGGACAAGCTCTGCCGTAATTTCGCCGCATACTACGGTAGAAATACAACCCTTTGTATAAAATTTTGCCTCCTCAATAACCTTATCTTTAACAACAAGATAGAATTCCATCTCATCCCCGCAAGGTCCTTTAATACTTGCTGCGCTTGTAGGATCATTCATTCTTCCAAAGTGCTTTGGATTTTTAGCAAGCGCTATGATATTTCGTGAATATACCGACCCATCATCAACGCTATTCATATCCACACTTTATAATTGTTTAAGATTATCCCAAATATCGCTTATTGAATCCTTTATTTTGCTTTGTGCATATTCTATTATAGTTTTACCTTCAATCATCGCGGCTACAACGCTCTTATCGAATTTTAATTTACCTATAAGCTGGATTTCATTATCATAGCAATATTGCTCTATCTTTTCTGTCATCTTTTCATTAAGATCGCATTTGTTAATCACTAACTTAACAGGAACCATAAAATGACTAGCAACTTTTATAACTCGATCGGCATCATGTAAACCTGACAATGTCGGCTCGGTTACCACTACTGCGCAATCTATGCCTGATAACGATGCGATAACAGGACATCCTATACCGGGAGCTCCGTCTACAATAACCCAATCGGTTTTCTTTTTTTCTGCCAGCTCTTTTGCCTGCTTTCTTACCAAACTTACAAGCTTGCCTGAGTTCTCCTGGGCTATGCCGAGTTTAGCGTGAACCATAGGGCCAAAACGAGTATCGGAGATAAACCATTCCCCGGAAAGATTTTCCTCCATCTTGATAGCTCCTTGCGGGCAAACAAAACTACAAAAAGCGCATCCTTCACAAGAAACCTCATCTACAATAAAACCCTCACCTATCGCATCTCCGCCGCTTTGCTCGCCTCGCTTTGCTGGCGAAGCGGGCGGCGAGATTCCGCTTATGGCGGAAAAACGGCAAATTTCTATACACTTACCGCATTTAACGCATTTATCCTTATCAATAAAGGCAGTTTTTCCGCTTCTAAACTCATGTCTTTCTTTAACGGTAGGTTTTAACAATAAATGTAAATCAGCGGCATCCACATCACAGTCGGCAAAAACCGCGTTTTTTGCCAAAGCAGCAAATGACGCGGTTAATACGGTTTTACCTGTTCCGCCTTTTCCGCTAATTATTACTATTTGTTTCATCTGCTTTTCATCATTACGCAAAGACTGTGGATAACGTCAATGCCATTTTGTTTACAAAATTCTATAGCCTTTTCGCTTTCTGCTCCCGGCTGAAGCCATATTCGATTTATACCTTTTTCTTTACACTCTTTAACAATCCTTTCGGTTACCTCCTGCGGAGTAACTACATCAACAGCATCAATTGAAAAAGGAATATCACTCACGCTTTTGTAGCACTTTAAGCCGTCAACTTCATCAAGGCGCGGATTCACAGGATAAACTTTATATCCTTTTTCCTTTAAAATTCTTAAAATCCTGAAAGCATATTTAGATTCATTTCTGAATGAGCCCACGACAGCAAAATTCTTCTGTCTTAGGAAATCCTTAACTAAATTTTCCATTTTTAATTGTATTGAACAAATCCTGAAAATCTTTCTTATATTCCGGAAATGCTTCAACAATCGGCTGCCCTTTAGAATAGGCTCGTGCTATTTCCTGCCTAAAAGGTATGCGCATTAGTATGGGGATATTCTCATTTTCGCAATAAACGTCGGTCTTTTTATCACCTAAGTCGGAACGGTTAATAACAACGCCAAAGGGAATATCAAGTTTTCGTAAAACTTCAACCGCCAAAATCAAATCATTCAGCCCAAAGGGAGTCGGCTCGGTTACTAATATGCAAAAATCACTTCCCTTTACAGATTCAACCACAGGACATGATGTGCCCGGTGGGGCATCGATAATATTTACTTTAGCGGAGTTTATATATTTCTTAACTGCCTTAATTAACGGAGGGGACATCGCCTGGCCGATATTAAGTTTTCCGTGGATAAAGGATAAATTATCTTTCTTGCCTATCTCTATAAAGCCAATTTCTTTATTAACTTCTTTTATCGCTTTTTGAGGACAAAAATAACTACATGCACCACAGCCATGGCAAAGCTCAGTAAAAACAAGGGTTGTTTTATTAAGCACAGCTATCGCATTGTACATACAAACTTGTTTGCATTTACCGCAATAATCACACTTATTCTTATCTATCTCCGGTACAGGGATGTATATAGAAGTTTTTTCTTTAATTTCCGGTTTTATAAAAATATGACAATTAGGTTCTTCAACATCACAATCTAAAATCCGCGCTCCAGGCACAGACAAAGCAAGGCTTGCCGCAATTGTGGTTTTTCCCGTCCCGCCTTTTCCACTGGCAATAGAAATTATCATATTTTATATATTTGGCTGGCAGACAATTATTACTTCCTGAAACTTACTTCTATGTTTTTCTATTCGGAATTTTTTATCTAATAAAAATTTAGCTATATCGTTTAAATTAAATATACCCGCTGGATGGACTCTTCCTTCGCTTTTATGAACCTTATCCACTAACTCTAACCCCTCCTTGCTAAAATCACTTAAGATAATTTTCCCTTCAAAAGAAGTAACCCTTGTCAACTCATTTATAACTTTAAATGGATTCTCAAGATGGTGAAACATATTTACAGAGAAAATTATGTCGAATTCTTTATCTTCAAAGCTTAAATTTTCCGCGTCCTCTATTTTAAAATCAACTTGTTTTTCTAATCCAAAATATTCTAAATTTAGCCGGGCTAATTCTTGCTCATCTTTGGAAATATCCACACTCCTAAATTTATATCCTTTTTTGGCAAGTTCTATCGCAAAATACCCCTTGCCTGTCCCAACCTCTAATATATCTCCATAGATAGGCTGAGTTTTCTCTATAATAAACTTACGTTCTCCTTCAATATCATAACCAAAATTTTTATAGAGAGTTATTCTTTCAAGGTATCGTTTGTGATTTTCTATTACCATTTTTTACAAGAAATCTTACCCTCTGTTTACTTTGGTAAGCCAAACTTCGAGCTTACGCTTGGGCCTTGAGTCGGCTTAAATTCACCTTTTTTATATTTTTCTACGGCTTCTTTAACATTACCTGAAACTCCCGTAATTACCTCTATGCCCGCTGCCTGTAGCGTCTGAAAAGCATTGGGGCCAACATTGCCGGTTAAAACCACTTTTGCCTGCTTTTCTGCCACAAGCTGGCTTGATTGGATACCGGCTCCCCCCATAGTATCGATGTTGGGATTTTTAACTGCTTCAAACTCTAAAGTTTCTACGTCAGCAACAATAAAGTATTGACACCGCCCAAATCGCGGATCAACCTCTGAATTTAGATTATCTCCTTGTGAAGTTATACAAATTTTCATCCTGCCTAACCTCCTTTTTTTATTTCAACTTAATTTAGAATCTAGTATCCAACATCCAAAATCCAACAATACAAACTTTCCTATCTTTTAATGCTCACAGCCATCCTGTTCCGGATGGCTGCAAATCGTTTTATCTAAACCGTAACCCTTACCCGCTCCCGGATTACATAGGCTTTCGCCGCCTTCTAAAGTCTCTTTTTGAAGTTTCTCTATTACTTCATCAATCTTGCCGCTTACACCTACAATCGCCTGTATCTCAAACTCATTAAAAAGCTCTGTTGCCCGCATCCCCATACCGCCGGCAATAATACAATTTACACCTTTTTTGTGTAAGAATTGTGGTATGAATCCGGGCTGATGACCGGGATTATCTACAACTTCCTTTTTTATAACTTTGCCATCCTCAATATCTACAATAGTAAAAGATGGACATCTTCCAAAATGCGCCGATACAAAATCTCCATCTGTTGAAATTGCTACTTTCAAAATTAACCTCCTTTAATGATCCGCCTAAGGCGGATAATCCCTGCCTGCTGGCAGGCAGGGATCCCGAAGCGCTTCTGAAAAATGTCGCAAGAGATTTTTCAGATATTTAGGCGTGAGGGATTTTACTAAAAATTACGAAATAGGCAGGAATAAAGACACCACTTTACTCCCGCCTATCTCTCATTTAACTATTCATTACCTTCGGATCCCTGGCTGGATTCCAATTCCTGTACCCGCGTGTTTATCGCGTTAATCTCTTCCTGCATAGCCTTAGCTTCCGCCCTTAACATATCCGCTTCCTGATTCGGAGTAACATTAGCGGGATATGAAGGAGCCATATAAGGGTCCCCATAATACGGGGAACCGTAAGCATAAGGATACGCGGCTCCTCTAAAGCCAAATCCTCTGCCAAAACCACGGCCGAATCCTCGGCCTCTACCATAGCCATAGCCACGTCCAAACCCAAATCCTCTACCTCTTCCTGGAATTGGATTAGCATAACCCGGCACAGCACAAAAACCACGGCCGCCGCCTGTCATCGGACCTGCCGCCATAGGACCTGTTCCGTCAAAACCTGGCATTTTAATCACCTCCTTTCAATGAGACTCGTACTTTTTCAAGCGAAGCGCAGAAAAAATACCTAGTCGAATTGATGTCCGAGCCGCCTCAGGTAAATTTTATTTGAAAATTTACCTGATATACAAGCGGCCGGACTTTTCAGATTATTGTTACTGACAACCATTTTCATTTGTAGTGAAAAAAATATATTTGTTATTTTTTACTCCGGCACCTATCGCATAATCCATAAAATTGAATAAGATGATTAGTGATCCTGAAATTAAACTTTTTAGAAAGTCCTTTTTCGGTTCGATTAAGTAACTCTACTTCTTCATCAATAAAATCTGTATAATCAATAACCCTGCCGCAGCCGGTGCATACTAAGTGATGATGGTGACTTGCGCCTTTAGGCCCCTCGGATAACTCATATCTTGCTCTGCCATCGCCAAAGTCAAATTTAAAAACAAGGCCTATCTGTACCAATAAATCCAAGGTGCGATAAATAGTAGTAAGGCCAATAGCAGGATAAGCCTTATGAACCGCCAGATATACATCTTCGGCACTTAGGTGTTTTGAAGTCTTACTTAAAACACCTAAAATTGCCTCTCTAGGTATAGTTAATCTGTAACCGCAACCCCTGAATTTTCCCTGCCACCAGGGTGGCCCTGTTCCATCTCGAAATGGCATCAAACTATCTCCTATTGGTAATGGTTTCCATTATCAAATATACCCTACAATTTCATTTTTGTCAAGTTTTTTCTTTAAAAAATTAAATAAATGTGCGTGGTTCTGGAAAAGGGAAAAATAAAATCGTTAACTATCAACTATACTTTTACTTTTGTATTGATAATTTTAGGGTCATTCTTAATCAATGTGAACAAATTTCTATAAGTTAATGATTGGCAAATTGTTAGATTAAATTTAAGAATGACCCTTGATTACACAGATTATTAAAAGATTACAAAGATTGTTTTCTATTAGTATATCGGTGTAATCGGTTTTTAATCCCTGCCGGCAGGCAGGGTTGTAATCAGGTTCTTTCAATCTCACAAAAAATAAGAAAGAACCTAATTTTACAATTTTCTCCCTCGACTTACTCCTCTACTTTCTCAAAATTACTCTTATCCACTCCGCATTCAGGGCATACCCAGTCATCGGGTAAATCAGCGAAAGCAATGCTATTATTTTCCGCGGGATCGTAAACATACTCACATACTATACAACGATACTTATCCATTACTGCACCTCCTTTCATTCTTTGTCTTATTCCCTTATAAGCACTAAAAACATTTTGAATTTCTCTACAGCGCTGATAGAGTGCGGCTCATTCGCCGGCATTATGATCATCGCTCCCTGTTTAACATCATAATGCCTGCCGGATATTGTGACCACGGCTTCTCCGTCAAGGACATAAACCAGGGCGTCAAACGGAGCCGTATGCTCACTTAAGCCCTGCCCTTTATCAAAAGCAAAAACAGTAACACTCCCGGAACCTTTTTTTATTATTTCCTTGCTAACGACAGAATCGCTTTGATAGTCAATCATATCAATTAAGTTTGCTTTATCCATAGAAACGCGCGCCTCCTTATGTTTAGCTATTTTTTTCAAAAAACTCAACCAACTTATTATCATACTATCAGAACTGCGCCTTTTCCGATATTATCCCCGGAAACGCATATATTGGTCAACTGGGAAATCCCCATTACGAAACAAGACGATTTACGGAAATTCCGAATTCCGGGAATTACATCTTCTTCATAATCACATTAAATTGCTCAAAGACTTTGTCAAGATCAAATGTTTCGCCTATACGAATGACAGGAATTAATTCTGTCGATATCTGTCCCCTTAGTAGTTTGATAGACTTATTATTAAGCCCAAAATTATGAGAATAATTCGCTCTATATTTTTCTTCTTCAAGTTTTCTTTTGAATACTGAAAGAAAATGCTTACTCTTAAAATCAAACTTGGCTTCAGCTATAAACCACAAGTCATAATAATCACGAATAGCAACCTTTTTGCGAGTAATAGCGGCTTTAAGTTTTTCGGACACAGCTTCATTATACGTAAGCGATAATATTTTGTTTTTAGGGATTAAATCCTCTTCCGTAAATGGGTCTTTATAGAAATGTATTATGGCATTATGAACCGGTTTTTCAATTGGTGTTTGTCTAAGCGAAATCTCCAATTTTATGTTTTCATCCTTTCCTGTGACAAACGATGGATAAAAAATATTAAATACATATTGTGTAGAATTGTTATACCCCTCACCTTCGGCTTTACTACTTTTTAAATCCAATGAATTTAATAATTCTGGCATCCTTTCTCTTATTGGTGTAATCGCGCGTGACCGTTTTGAACGCGTCTCAATACCTTCAGTGCTAAAATAAGTAAAATCAATGTCTTCACTTAACCTGTGATAGTTAAGGTGGATTTTATTTAAAAGTGTTCCGCCTTTGAAAACTATTTTGTCGCTTAGATGTGATTCGATGTTGTTTAAAATAAGAGTCAAATAGTAATCTTTCTCTACGGTCTCTAATCTGAATTGAAATTTTTCAGCGATGAAAGGTATAATTTGCCGAAGCCTATCTCTATCCATTAATGATAACTCTCCATTTTTTATTAGCTTTGCCTTTTTTTGTTTCTGTATCATACAAAAACGAATATCCTTTTTTCCCAACATCGATCTTGCTAAGCACCTTACGAGGCGCTTTAAGCTTCTCCAAAAAATATCCCATACGCCTGCGTATTGCTTGCACAGGATATCTCGCGATATAATCCACAAGAACTTCTACGTTCATATTCTTTAGTTGTTCAGCTAAAATATCGGATGCTTTCCTTATACTATAAAATCCAAATGTGTCTATAAGCGCTCTTTCCTTTGAAGCAAAAACAACCTCTTCCCTGTTGATCTTCCGGGTCTCTAATCCATAGATTCTGTCGGGTAACACTTTGATAAGTTTGTACCTAACCCCACTAACCGTCTTCTTGAGTGAATATTTATCGTTTAGTACATGCATCATCTGAGCGACCTGTTCGGTAAAACCATATGAATTAAAAACGCTGGAATACCCAATATAATAATTCGCCCCTCTGGCTAAAGCTTTCGCGATCACATACTCATTGCCGGCCCACTTGCCTTGAGGCGCTTTCATCGGAATAAACAAATATACATTCTTAACAATATTCTTTAACCTGTTTTTTATCAAAAGCCTCCTGACAAGATAATCTACGTTCTTTCCACCAGCACAAAAAGAAATAATATCTTTACGGGTATAAACATCTTTGCCTTCATACTCAAACCGGGCCAGAAGGTCTATTTCATTGGGTGTAAGCCCATTATATTCGTTTATTTTTGGTTTCATATTTCTGCCTCCCAGTACACTTATCTAAAACTAAAAATAATATATCTTTTAACCAACTTTTTGTCAATATCTTTCTTTTATGAGCTGAAAAACGTATTTTAGAAATTCCGGAGACTCGCACCTAATTATCTTTTCTTGACCCTGGCTTCTTTAATGTATAAAGAAAATCTTCCTTGCCATGAATGAATTTTAGCTTATTCTACCCATCCGTGTCAAGAAATTAGTATTGTGTCCCCTCAAATCTTTAATTTATAAGGCTTTGCATTACAAAAGGTTAGATAAGGCGTCTTCTTAATAATGGGTTATACTTTCTTCTACCTTTTCGGTATATAAACAAGATACCCCTTCAGCTAAACCGGACGCGGCGGTTATACCTTTTAAGGTCTTCATATTTTTTTCCTCGCACTCACTATAATTTTATATTCTCCGCCCTCTACGTAATCCTCTAATACCCAACAAACTTCTCCGTTTTTATATGGAAATAACCGGTGTAATTTGACTCCCCCCACAAGATGTGGTAAACTAGTGATGGAGGTGACAATGATGAAAACTGCAAAAATTGGTCCTAATAGAACTATTGTTTTACCAAAGGCTTTGTTCAAACCCGCAGATAAAATAGTAACTTTCTGCGAAGGCAATACATTTATTGTTAAAAAGCTAAACCAGCCAGATGTAACAGAAATAGCCAGCAGGACAAAAGAAAAACCCATGCCTCTAAGAGAAATCGTAAAAGAGGTACATCGCTATCGTAGAGAGAAAAGGGCTGCCAAATGAAGGTAGTCTTTGATACAAATATCATTATATCTAGCCTTCTCTGGCAAGGACTCCCAAATAAACTTTTGAAGTTAGTCAAACATGGTAAACTCCAACTTTGTATAAGCCATTGCATAGTGGAAGAGCTCTCTAGAGTATTAAGGGAAGCTAAATTCTCACATCGCATAATTGTTTTAAATACTTCCGTTGAGGAGCTAATTGCTGGATTGTCAAAATTATTAAAAATCTATCCTGATGAAATCATCTCTCCCACAGTTGAAGTAGATCCTGATGATGATACTATTCTATCCTGCGCCTTAACTGCTGGAGCTAAATATATTATTACTGGTGACTCTCACCTTTTAGAACTAAAGAAATGGTCAAACATATCAATCTTAACCCCTCGTCAATTCTTAAGCCATCTGCGATAAAGAAACAGCGGCCTTTTTAACTACTTCTCCTTTTTTCCCGTAATCACTACAATTTTATATTCTCCGCCCTCTACAGAATCCGTTAATACCCAATAAACTTTTCCGTTTTTATATTGCCGCCCTTATATCCTATATCAAGGCATATCATTTTCATTGCTTCCACCATTGGCGGCGGACCAAAGATAAAAAATATCCGTTCCTCATCTGCTCCGACTTTCCTTAATACCGAATCTTTATCTATCATCCCTAAAATATACTGTTTATTCAGGGGAAGGTAATCAGTAACAAAATATACTACGCTGATATTTTTATTAATCGCCTGCCAATTATCCAGCTCTTTTTTAAAGGTAATATCTTCTTCGGTACGGTTAGAATAAAATACTACCACATTAGTCTCTAAACGTCTATCCATTATATACTCAATAATGGAAATAACCGGTGTAATCCCTATCCCGCCGATTAAAAATCCGATTCTTTTATATTCCCCTTTAAATACACAACTTCCTAATGAGAAATCAAACAAAACCTCATCTTTTGGAGATAACCTATCAAGACTTTGAGAAAATCTACTGCCGCTTAACCGTTTAGTTAACTCAATATAATTTTTCGTTGGCGATGAAGAAAAAGAAAGGTATTTATTCAGTTCTTTATCCTGTAAGTCTTTCTCATTAAAAATAACTCTGGCGAATTGACCGGGAAAAAAATCTATTCTTTCCTGAAAAATAAAACGGAAACTCTCTATACTGTGAGACCGCTTTATTCTTGCTATTAACTTACCTTTAACTTTTTTAGCCATAGGGAATCATAAATTAGGCTCGCTTTGCTCGCTAATTTAGTTTATAGATTATAGATTTAAACAACTAACATTGCAATTCTTAAACCTCAAGCTTTAATCAACTACCCCGCAGCAAGCTACGGGGTATCGAATGTTTATCCCAGATAACTTTTTCGCAGCAAGCTGCGGGGAATGAACCCCCTATGATTCAATATAGCTTCTAAATCTTTCTTGGCCGTAGAAATAGGCTTAATATTAAATTTCTCTACTAATACGCCTAATACCCCTTTAGATATAAATGCCGGCAAAGACGGCCCTAAATAGATATTTTTTACTCCTAACGATAGCAAAGTAAGTAAAATACAAACTGCTTTCTGTTCATACCAGGAAAGGATTAACGATAACGGTAAATCATTTACCCCGCAGTTAAACGCTTTAGCTAAACTAAGGGCAATTTTTATTGCCGAATAGGCATCATTGCACTGGCCGCAATCTAAGAGACGAGGGAAATCTCCGATATAACCGAAGTCTAAATTATTGAACCGGAACTTACCGCAGGCAAGAGTAAGAATGATACAATCCTCGGGCACACTCTTGGCAAATTCAGTATAATAGTTTCTCCCTGGTTTCGATCCATCACAGCCGCCAATAAGAAAGAAACGGCGGACAGCTTTTGTTTTAACCGCATCAACAATTTTATCGGCTAAACTCAATACTGCCTGATGAGCAAACCCGGTTAAAATCTCCTTACCACAAGTATCTTCGCCAAACCCTTCCAACTCCTTAGCTTTAGCAATAATTTTAGAAAAATCTTTCCGGTTATCTTCCTTATTTACGGCAATATGTTGTAAGCCCGGCCAGGCAACTAACCCGGTAGTAAATATCCGGTCAGTATAGGACGGCCGCGGCTGCTGAATACAATTAGTCGTCATCAAAATCGCTGCCGGGACACTATCAAACTCTTTCTGCTGATTTTGCCAGGCAGTGCCAAAATGACCAACTAAATGGTCATACTTTTTTAACCAAGGATAACTGTGGCTGGGAAGCATTTCTCCATGGGTATAAATATTTATCCCTGACCCTTTAGTTTGCTCCAACAGCTGTTCTAAATCATACAAGTCATGGCCGGAAACGATAATTGCCGGACCCTTTTTTATCCCTGAAAAGACCCTCATCGGTACAGGCTGGCCGAAATGATTAGTGTGAGCTTTATCTAAAATCTCTAAACATCTTAAATTAACTTGCCCAAATTCCATAATAAGATCGATTAAATCATTACTGCCTAAATTCTCATCAATTAAAGACGCTAATCCGATAGAGAAAAATGAAAACACCTCTTCATCTTCTTCACCTAAGATATAAGCATGGTCAGCATAAGCGGCCATCCCTTTTAGTCCGTAAAGAAGTATCTCCCGTAAACTTCTTATATCTTGCTCCAAATGAGAACCTGCCTTTATTCCTGCTTTTTCCCCTTGTTCAATTAAACCCTCTAAACTATCCGCCGGAGCCCATTCTGTGGGTTGAGGGAAATTTCCGGAAAAATCACTGCCGTTTTTATCGCGGTAAGCATCAAGAAATAACTTTTTAACCTTTTCTTTAACCCTAAAAGAATTACGGATAATTTGCTCTAACCTCTTGGAATCAAAGTTTACGTTAGTAACGGTAGTAAACAACCCCTTGATAATCACTAAGTCAGCTTCTTTGCTCTTTATACCTAATTCGCGGGCTAACTTTGTATATACGGCAATTCCTTTTAAATTATAAATTAACAAATCCTGTAAAACTGCCGCCTCAGCAGTTTTCCCGCATACCCCTTTTATCGTACACCCTTCTCCTTTAGCCGTTTGTTCACACTGCCGGCAAAACATCTCCATTTCATACCTCCTCTGTATAAGCTTTAAGCCATAGGCGATAAACCATAAACTACAAACCTATTAATATGGGTAGTTTAACGTCTTGCCCAGGACAAGATAGCGCAACCTTCCTTACAATGAGTAACCGGACGCAGCATATACCTTACATCTACCCACATACTATCACCTCCTCCTCGTTGGGTTTAGTTTTCTAAATCATAAGTTTACACTTGGAGTTAAGCCTTAAATGTAAACTATCTTTTCATAAAATTTTTCCCCTTAGCGGATACCTCTTTATTAATGGCTATGCCCGCTGTGTCCGTGGCTTCCTTCTTCAGGAGACATCTTACTTCCAAAGATGTCAGTAATTTCTTTTTTCATATTTTCTTCAATGATTTTTATATATTTTTGGGGATCTTTTTTGAATTTCTCAACACACATCGGACAGCAAAAATTATAAATTTTGCCTTCATACTCATACTTGCTTCCTCCGCCCATTGATTCGATATCTTCCCCGGAAACAGGGCAAATTTTATTGCCCACTTCAACCGCTCCGCCTGATGAAAATTCTTTATATGACCCTGCTTCTGCCATCGTCTGGTGATGTTTATGCTCTTCTTGAGCAAGGCCTAAGGATGCTATACCTACCAAACAGATAGAAAGCCCAACTACAAACAATCTCCTACTCATACCTCTACCTCCTTTTTTTAGCGTATAGCGTTTAGCGTAAAGCGTATAGTAAAATCTTCCCCTATCTCCTATGCGCTATACGCTATTTTTTAATAACTGCCTTTCTTTTAACCAACAATAACCCACCGGTACAATGAAAAACGTTATCAAAGCAACCATCATCCCTCCTACAGATGGCAATGCCATAGGAAT
>JAHJHM010000109.1 GCA_018823915.1 Candidatus Omnitrophota bacterium | reverse complement strand
TTTCCTAAGAATTTTTCCGCGTATTCAAGAGAAAACTTAGCAGCAAGTTTTTTTAAAAAAATAAATCTTTCGTGGATGCTTTTTTGGTTTTTTATTTTCATTTCAAAAAAGCGGGTTTCTTCACGCGGGGAAAATGTAAATATATGCATGCGCATCGGCCTTATTCTTTTTAAGAATTCTACGGTATTTTTAAAACTCTCCTCATCCTCAGAAGGAAAACCAACCATAATGTCACAGCTCATTGCCGTTTGAGGATTTATTTTTCTGATTTTTTTTACTATCTCTTCATATAGACATGTATCTCCCCTTTTATTCATTTCCTTCAATATTTTATCATCCCCGCTTTGAAAAGGAAAGTGAATATGCGGACACAATTTAGGGTGAGAAAGAAATCCAAGCAGATTGTCACTTACCAAATAAGGTTCAAGAGAACTTAATCTTAATCTCTCCAAAGAGTTGATGCTTAAAATATCTTCTATGAGTGTCTCTAAATTTTGTGGGGGGTAGAAATCTTTTCCATAAAGCCCCAGGTTTATTCCGCAAAGAACAATTTCCCGGTGAGATAAAGAAACTTTTTTAATCTCCTTGATTACCTCCTCTTTCTTTTTGCTGCTCGGTTTTCCTCTTAAGTATGGAATTTTACAAAAAGAGCAGAAATTATCACAGCCATCCTGAACCTTAACAAAAGCGCGATGGTTGTAAAAACAGCTTATTTTTAAAGACCAAATATCTTTGTGGTTATCTCTTCTTTCTAAAACAATATCAACTAAAGATTGTTTTTTGTCCTGAGCAATAACATAATCTACCCCTAATTTTTCGATAGAATCTTTATTAAACTGCGTTAAACATCCGGATACGGCAATCTTTGCTTTAGGGTTTTCCTTCCTTGCTTTTAAAATCGCGGCCCGCGATTTTCTATCGGCGCGGGAAGTTACTGTGCAGGTATTAATTACATATAAATCGGCAATACCATCTGTAACACAATGCCCCAAAGATTGAAATTTCTCAATTAGCCCTTGAGTTTCATATTGATTTACCTTACAGCCAAGAGTAAAAAACTTAACCTTCATTGCAACCACACCTATTTTTCTGACGGCACAGCATAAGGCGCTGTCGTATACTACCCAACAGAGTGTCCTGGTGGACTACCAAACAGGGTGTCTTGGTGGACTACCCAGTATGCCCATGGCCCGTTGGGCTGCTCAACAGGGCGTCCTGGTGGGCTAACACCAGCGCCTGATTTCGATGATTAAAAGATGATTACGGTGATTAAAATACTAACGTTTTCAATCGTTGCAATCAGGAATCAATCGCTGTAATCAGGGGCTGTTGCTTTTGCCTGTGCCCGTTAGAGTGCAACAGTCCCCATAAAGATTATCTAAAGGGCTTTTGGGAATATTGCTCATATCCCTCAACACATGAGTATAAACCATTGTCGTCTCAATATTCTTATGCCCCAAGAGTTCCTGTATTTCCCGAATATTCACCCCATTCATTAAAAGATGAGTGGCAAAACTGTGCCGCAGGGTATGAACAGTCGCGTGTTTAACGATACCTGCCCGGCACACGGCATTGCGTATAGCCATCTGTACTGTTTTCTCTCCAATATGATGCCGCCGCACTTTACCGCTTCGCGGGTCGACAGACAAGCTGACTGCAGGAAACACATATTGCCACCGCCATTCTTTAGCAGCATTAGGGTATTTACGCGAAAGTGCATCCGGCAAATAAACTTCACCATAACCCAAGGTAACGTCTTTCTCGTAAATAGCTTTGACTTCCGCCAGATGCTTAAGGATCATTTCTTTAATAAGGTGAGGCAGTATGGTAATTCTATCCTTATCTCCTTTGCCGGCTCTTATAAAAATGATGTTAGCCTCTAAGTCAATATCCTGAACGCGTAAGCGTATTAATTCCATTAATCTCATGCCTGTGCCGTATAAAACCTGAGCCATAAGCAAATTTCTGCCTTCCATATGCGCGAATAAACACCTCACTTCTTTAACGCTTAAAACACCGGGTAATTTCGGGCCACGCTTAGCCCGCAGTGCCTTACCGATATGGCCTAACTCTATTTTAAGTACGTCCCGGAACAAAAACAATAACGCGTTAAACGCCTGGTTCTGCGACGAAGCCGATACCCTGCGTTTAACCGCCAGGTAAGTAAGAAAATCTTTTATGTCCCGCGGTTCGATTTGCTTATTTTTATGCCGCACCACAATAATGTAGTTAAAAAACTTTTCTATCCAATCAAGATATACTCTCTCAGTGCTGTAAGCATAATGCTTAATTCGGAGAAGCTCTTTTGCCAGAGCAATTATCGCTTCTTTTTTATCCACCACTGGTTCAAGAGTACCCTTAAAAACAACATTTTCCGCATCGAGATAATGCTCCAAAAAAATCGAAACTGCCTGGTACGCTTGTTCTATCTGCCAATCGGTTATTTTTTCTTCACCTCTTAAGTTTGCCAGAAAATCATCAATTCTATCAGGTACGTCTGCTGGGCTATTGGCACAAAATGCCTCAAACCGCTTCACCCACCAGGCAAAATATGGTGCTTTAGCTTCCTGAACAAACCCCCGGGAAACGATGAATTTCTGGAATTCCGGAAACACCTGCGAATAATCCCTGATTTTCTCTGTTTCTTGCATATACTACCCCCAAATAGAACTAGGCATTTTTCCTGTTATTATAAACCAAACCGGAATACAGGTCAAAGATTTTATTTTGACTTTTTATCCAAATAGTGTTATCTTAAGGTAGAGATTCCGGATAAAAGGAATAGTCATATATTAACTGTTATGTGGAAAAAAATAATAAGATGATAAAAGGTTACTTATAAGGAGAGCATCAAAATAAAAAAGGAGGTAAAGACATGGGAGATAAAGGTCAAAAGGAT
>JAHJHM010000108.1 GCA_018823915.1 Candidatus Omnitrophota bacterium | reverse complement strand
TATGAAAAGATTTTTGAATATGACCGGGTTCCAAGAGTTGATTTTGATGATAAGGTGATAAAAATAAATCTCCCCAAAGATTTTTGGATTACCTGCACTACTTTTCGTGACGGCCAGCAGGCGCGCCCGCCATACACTGTTGAACAAATTGTGGAACTCTATAAGCTTATCCATAAATTAGGCGGGGATAAAGGAGTTATAAGACAATGTGAATTTTTTCTATATAGCGATAAGGATAAAAGGGCAGTTGCCGAATGTATGAAGCTGGGTTATAAATATCCTCAAGTTACAGGATGGATAAGAGCGAAAAAGGAAGATTTTAAGTTAGTTAAGCAGATGGGCCTTAAGGAAACAGGAATTTTAACCTCTGTTTCTGATTATCATATTTTCCTGAAACTGGGCAAAAACAGAAAAGAGGCAATGAAGAGTTATTTAGAAGTTGTAGATGCCGCTTTAGAAGAAGGCATTATTCCCCGCTGTCACCTGGAGGATATTACACGAGCTGACTTTTACGGGTTTGTAATACCTTTTGTTCAGGAATTAATGCGGCGTTCTAAAGAAAGCGGAATACCGATAAAAATCAGGGCATGTGATACATTAGGATATGGCATCCCACATTCTCAGGCAATACTTCCCCGAGGTGTACCTAAATTGATAACAGGGTTGATTAAAGAGGGGGGAGTTGCTTCGCAACGATTAGAATGGCACGGGCACAATGATTTTCATAAAGTTTTAACTAACGCTGTATCTGCCTGGCTATATGGATGTTCAGCAGCGAATGGGACAGTCTTGGGTTTTGGTGAACGTACAGGGAATTCTCCCATAGAGGGCTTGATTATGGAATATATTGCCTTGAAAGGAGATTTTGACGGTATTCACACCAGGGTTATTACTGAAATCGGAGATTATTTTAAGAAGGTGCTAAAAGAGCCTATTCCCAAAAATTTTCCTTTTATAGGTGACGAATTTAATGTAACCAGGGCGGGAATCCACGCCGATGGAGGAATGAAAAACGAGAGGATTTACAATATATTTAATACCCGTAAGCTCTTAAAGCGGCCGATTGGTATTAGTATTACCGATAAATCTGGAATGTCGGGAATCGCTTACTGGATAAATAATTTTTTTGCTTTGAAAGGAGAGGAAGCTATTAGCAAACGTCATCCCGGCGTTGGAAAAATTTCTCAATGGGTGATGCAAGAATATAAAGAACACAGGATAACAAGCATATCTACTCAGGAGATGTTGGACGTAACTAGGAAGCATTTACCGAATCTTTTTCATTCTGAACTCGAAGACCTTAAGGCTAAAGCAAAGAATTTGGCTTACGAATTGATATTGGGGCTTGTGAAAGAGCCGGATATTATCTCGATGGATCCCGAGAGACAAAGACATCTTTTGCACAAAGCTTCCGATAGCCACCCTTTTATTAAGTTGATTTATGTAACTGATACTTCAGGAAAAAAGATCACAAAAAATATTACCCAAAAAACAGACCTGAGGCTTTATAAGCAAAAGTTACCGGAGTATGGTGATTTTTCGGATCGGTTGTGGTTTAAAGAAGTTATGAAGCACAAAAAAATTTATTTTTCTGATCTCTATACATCAAAAGTTACCGGGGTTTTATGTATTACGGTTTCAACACCAATCGTTAATGATAAGGAGAAGATCATGGGTGTTTTAGGGATTGATATCAAGTTCGATGATTTAATATAATACTTTTAGCAGATTGATTTCAGGAGCTGAAAGCAGAAAACTGAAGGCTGATAGCTTAATTATTAAAATGAGAGTTTATGTCGCGGCTACAAGGCAAAATGACGGAAAGACAGTTATCTCTTTAGGTTTAATCAGCGTGTTGAGCAAGCTGGTAGAAACCATAGGGTATATGAAACCGGTTGGACAGCAGTATAAGACGGTTAATGGCAAAATGATTGATAAAGACGCCGTACTTATGAAAAAGATATTTAATTTTGGAAGTAACTTATCACATATGAGCCCTATTGCTATACCGCCGGGCTTCACTGAAGATTATATTATGAGAGGTAATCGTTCGGTCTTGGTAAATAAGATTAAGCGCGCGTATAGGAACTTATCAAAGTCCAACGATTTTATATTAATCGAAGGAACCGGCCATGCCGGTGTAGGTTCTGTATTTGATATGTCTAATTCTGACGTGGCCTCAATGCTGGGCGCGAAAGTTATTATTGTTACCTGCGGGGGAATCGGCAGGCCAATAGATGAAATTATGCTTAATCATGCTAAGTTTGACGCCGAGGGAGTAGAAGTTTTGGGCGTTATCGTAAATAAAGTGAGAAAACAGAAATATAATAAAATCAACCGGTTAATAAGAAAGGGTTTAGCCAGAAAGAATATAGAAGTTCTGGGGGTAGTTCCTTTTGAAGAGGTACTGTCTAACCCCACGGTTTCAGAATTATTAGAGGATTTAAAGGGAAATTTGATATGCGGCGAGAAAGGATTAAATAATATTGTAGAGCGCTTTATTATCGGGGACGTAGTCGCCCATGAAGCCTTAGCTCATGTTGCCGGAGGGACCCTCCTAATTACCCCCGGTAATCGTGAGGATGTTATCTTTTCAGCATTAAGCGGCTGGGTATTGGGGATTACAGAAAAATACCACATATCTGGCATTATAGCTACTTACGGAAAAAGCCCGCCAAAAAAAGTAATCGACGTTATAGACAGGGCAAATGTCCCGCTGATTATCGTTAAAGAAGATTCTTTTTCTACGGCTTGTGAAATCAACAAGATGATTTTTAAATTACGCTCCGAAGATAAAGCAAAGATTAAAAAAGTAGAGGCATTAGTAGAGAAGTACGTTGACGTAGATAGAATTTTTAATATGCTAAAACCACGCTAAAGAGTTAGGGTGATTATCCAGGTGGAATTTCGGGACAGTACTTAATTTACTTTTGGGTTAAGTTTTTTCTTCAAATTCCTACCGATATTATTCACTACAATATAAAACGTAATAAAACGTACCCGTTTCTTCTTGACTTTTTTCTCAACTTATGTTATTTTTTAAGTAGAAAAGTAAGAATGTAAGAAAATCTGGAGGTGAGAAAAATGGAAATTCAGGATGTTGTAAAAGTTACTTCTAAAGGCCAGGTAACAATCCCTAACCGAATAAGAAAAAGATTGCATTTAGAGAAAAATCATTTTGTCTCTTTTAAAATGACTAACCAAGGAGTGTTGCTTTTCCCTGTGGAGATAAAAGAACAATCTCCTTATACTGACGAAGAATGGAGCAAAATAGAAAAATTAGCTTCTAAAAAGGGTAAGCGTTCCCCAGCACCACAATCAGCAAAAAAACACATTGATTCTTTATGAAGTTTGAGTTTAAGCCCTCGTTCGATAAATCAATTAAATCTTTACCCAAAAAGGATAAAACTGCCATAAAAGAATTGTGCAAATCTTTCATAGATGTTTTGGAAAGCAAAACGTCTCTCTCTCCGGGATTAGGTTTAGAACGTCTACGAAAAGACTTCTGGGAGATAAGAAAAGGTTTGAAACTCAGAGTTATCTTCCGCTGGCAAAACGACTATATCGAACTCATCTTAGCGGGCAGCCACAACGATATCAAAAACTTCCTCAAAAATGTTTAACGCTTGCCAACTTGCTCAATAAAATTACCTTCGATATTTTTATCTTCAGTTCATCTCAAAGAAACCCCAGTAGCCTAAATTCCTTCTAAGAGAGATTGACAAATTCGTTTAATTATGTTAATATTTAGCTAAGCTAACTGTTAGCCCTATTAATCATTTTAATGCAAATTTTGGGTTAAATTATCAATTACAAGGAGGCATGTAGTGAAGGGTGTTGATTTTACCGAAAAAGTAGCTAAAGAGGTTTCTGTACTAATTCCTAAATTAATCGTAGGAATTAAAAAGAGTTTTTTTGAGATTGAAGAGTTAACCAACCGCCAGATAATCATTCTTCTTTTTGTCTATGAGAATAAGCGCGCCAATATTTCTGATATTGCCAATAATTTTTTAGTTTCTCTACCCACAATAACCGGAATAGTAGATAGATTAGTAAAAAAAGGTTACTTAGAAAGAATTCATGATGAAGTTGATAGGCGTGTAGTCTATGTAGCCTTAAATGATAAGGGAAGAAACTTTGTTAATAAATTTTTAGTTACTGTAAAAAAGAGGTGGCATAAAATCTTAACCTTTCTCAACCTTAAAGAGCAAGCTTTTTACCTGAAGATACTAAAGAAAATTATAAAAGCATTGGATGAGGCTAGAGATGAAGAGTAATTTGGTTTATAGTTTATGGTTTATAGTTTATAGCTTATGGTTTATGGCTTGTAATTTATGGCTGGCGGTTTGTTTTGCGTACCCGCCTACAAAAGAAGCTAAGCCGGTTTTCATCAAAGAGTTATCTATCACGGAAGTGACTAAAATCGCCCTAGAAGAAAACCTTGATATCCAAATTGCTAAGTTTGATGCCTATATAAACAGGTTAGACTACGACAGGGCAAACGGCATCTTCGATACTTTTTTAAATTTAGAGGCAAGCTTCTATGACAATCAGAAAAAGTCTTCCAGCACTTTCTCGGGAACAAAGAGTATCGAAGAAAGTTACGGGGTCTCTTTAGAGAAGAAATTGCCTACCGGCACAGATATAAAGATTGAAACCTCCCAAAAAAGAAATTGGACGAATTCTTCCTTTTCCTCGGTTAATCCTGCTTACGAGGCCGTCGCGAAAGTAATCTTGACTCAGCCAATAGGAAAGAATTTTTTTGGCCTCATAGATAGAAGCCGGATAAAAATTACAAAATTAGATATAGAAAATTCTGACTGGACATCTTTAGATAGTATTGAGGAGTCTTTAGCTTCGGCGCAAAAGGCTTATTGGAAATTAGTATTAAAAGAAGAAGAATTAACGATACAACAGAATATGTTAAAAGAGGCTAAAGATTTTTACCATATATATACGGAGAAATTTAAGCTGGGGTTGGCGGAGGAGCCGGATGTTTACGCGTCACAAGCCAATCTTAAACTAAAAGAGTTTGATGTTTCACTCGCTCAGCTCCAAAGGCAAACTGCCAAAAATGACTTACTCTTTGTTTTGAATGAGGAAGATACGGGAATTGAGATAAAACCAAAGGATATTTTGGATATTTTCACACAAAGAGTAGATATTTATACTTCTTTAAGCGGCGCGGTTGGTAACCGGCGGGACTATAAAGTGGCCAGCAATCAGGTTTTATCCCAAAAAATTGACTTAGTGCTAAAGGGTAATTCCCTCTGGCCACAGATTGACTTAGAAGCCTCTTTTGCCAAAAACGGGTTATCTAATGATTATAAAACATCCTGGGAAGGCATAACCGGTGAAGATAATCCCGAAGTTTTCTTAGGAATTACTGTGCGTCTGCCCTTAGAGAATAGAGTTGCCAGGTCTGATTACCACGAAAGCCGGCAAAACATGCAAAAATATATTTTAAATTTAAAAAGAACAGAAAGGCTTATTTTTAAGGAATTAAATAATCAGGTTGCTTCCCTAAATTCCCTATCTCAAAGAGTAAGGGTTTATCAAGAGGTGGTTAAACTCCAGGAGAAAAAATTAAAAGCAGAAAAGAAGCAGTTTAAGAGCGGCCGTTCAAGCAGCGATCTTATTATCCGCTATGAGAATGACTTACTTGGTGCCCGGCTTTCTTTGGCGCGCAGCCTATTTGATTATCGGTTAAGCCTTATTGACCTTGATTTGGCAAAAAATACCTTACTTAGCAAATATTGGCAGGATGAATTGTAAAGTCAAAAAATGAAAATTAGTGAATTCTCAGTGAAACATTCTCTGTTGGTAAATCTTATTTCGGTTTTTATTTTAATTGCCGGTTTCTATACTTTATATGTCTATAAAATTAGGAGAGAAGCTTTTCCTGATGTTTCTTTCGATATGGTAACGATAGCTACTGCTTATCCCGGCGCTGCTTCCGGAGAAATAGAAAAATTAGTTACTGTGCCTCTGGAAAAAGAGCTTAAAGGGGTTGAGGGAATTGAGAAAATGCATTCAGCATCTATGGAAAATATTTCCACTATTTTGATAAAAATCAGCCAGGATGTAAAAGATAAACGCAAAGTCGTTAGCGATATCCAGCAGGCAGTTGATCAGGCTAAAGATTTACCCAAGGAAAGTGAAGATCCAATGGTAATGGAGATTACTTCAGGAGAAATTCCTATAATTGAGGTTGCTCTAAGTGGAGATTTAGAAGAAGTTCAGCTTCAAGGGGATGCGCAAAATTTGGAAGACATACTCGAGAATATCTCCGGAGTTTCTTCTATTGTCCGAAGAGGCTTTAGAGATAGGGAGGTTTGGGTAGAGGTGAATCCTGATAAAATGAAGGATTATCATTTAAGCTTACAAGAAGTAGCGTCAGCTTTAGAGAAAAGAAATGTTGCCATTCCAGCAGGAAAATTGTACGGTGAGCAGGAATTTAGTATTCGCACTACCGGAGAGTTTTATACCAAGCCCGAAATCGAAAGTGTAATTATCCGCGCTAACGAAGCGGGAAATTGGCTGCGGATAAAAGATGTAGCCAAAGTGCGTTTTTCCTTCAAAGACGAAGATATAATTAATAAAAGTAGAGGCAGCCGTTCAATTAATCTTACGGTGATTAAACGGGCAAGCGGCGATGCCGTAAAGATTGTTGATGAAGTAAAAAAAGAAACCAATAATTTTATCCGCCAGGCAAAGCCTGAATTAAAGGTTTCCTACATAAATGACATATCTTTTTATATCAAAAGAAGATTAGGGGTATTAAAAAATAACGGGATTATCGGCCTGTTTTTAGTTTGTCTTGTCCTGATGATATTTTTAAATTTTCGCGTTGCCGTTTTAACTGCTTTAGGGATTCCCATTGCTTTTTGTACTACTTTAGGAATAATGGGCTTTTTCGGTTTAAGTATCAATCTGATTACCATGTTTGGGTTAATTATTGTTTTGGGTATGCTGGTAGATGATGGAATTATTGTAGCAGAGAACTGCTCCCGCTATTTAGAAAATGGTTTAGACGCGCGGCAAGCTGCTGTTGTGGGGACCCAGGAAGTGGTAAAGCCGGTTACGGCTACAATTCTCACCACTATCGCTGCCTTTAGTCCGCTTATGTTTATGAAAGGGATGATGGGTAAATTTATTTGGGGAATTCCTCTGGTGGTTATCATCGCACTTTTAGCTTCTTTATTCGAAGCTTTGATTATTCTTCCTTCTCATTTTGCTGATTTTGTACGTATAAAAAAAGAAAAACTTAAATCTTCCAAGGAACGGCACTGGTTTAAAAAATTAGTTGAAGTTTATACCCGTTTAGTTACCTGGGCATTGAATTCACGTTATTGGGTTATTTTGGTGGTGGCAGTAGTGCTAATATTCACTTTTATTCTAGCTAAAAATATGTCTTTTGTTCTTTTTGGTTCAGAGGAAGGCATTGAACAGTTTTATATTCGAACGGAGGCGCCGGTAGGTACCAATCTTTATATTACCGATAAATTAGTTTCACAGATTGAGGAAAAAGTAAAGCAGCTTCCCAAAAATGAATTAGATGTTTATACCGCCCAGATAGGTACAATCGGCCAGTCCTGGATGTTTGACCCTTATGGGGCCTCAGGCAGCCATCTTGCTCAGGTTGCTGTTTATCTTAAGCCGGCTGCTGAACGGAAGAAAAAAGTGAATGAAATCATTGGCGGCCTGCGAAAAAAAATTAAAGATGTAAAAGGATTTGATAAGATTTATTTTGAAAAAGAAAAAGAAGGCCCGCCTATAGGAAAGGCCGTGGCGGTTAAGGTGCGGGGAGAAGATTTTGCTATTTTAGAACAAATTTCCGCCCAAATAATTAAGTCCTTAAAAAATATGAGCGGAGTATCTGATATTACCTCTGATTACCAACGGGCAAGAGGAGAAATCAGAGTCGTAGTCGATGAGGAAGAAGCAGCGCGCGCATTTCTTTCTTCAGGAGAAATTGCTTCATCTATCCGCTTTGCTTTTTACGGCGCAGTGGCAACTTCCATTAAGCCTACTAAGGCGGAGGAAGAAATTGACGTGATTGTGCGTTTCCCCCAGGAGTATCGTAATAAAAAAGAAAGTTTTGAAAAAATTCTCATTCCTAACAAATTTGGCAATCTTATACCTTTAAATAAGGTAGCTCACATAAAAGAGAGAAAGTCTCCCGGTTGTATCCGGCATTTAGGCGGAAGAAGGATAATTACAGTTCGGGCAGAGGTGGACAACAAAAACATCACTTCCTATCGCGCTAATCAGCTTTTAGCTAAAGAGTTTAAAAACGTTTCGATTAAATTTCCAGGGTACAGTATAGAATATGGAGGAGAGCAGGAGGAAAACATAAAATCAATGAAGAGTTTTATTCAAGCCTTTGTCTTGGCTTTCTTTTTAATATTTCTGATTTTAGCGGCTAATTTCAATTCTTTAATTCAGCCCTTGGTGGTAATGATGGCGATTCCTTTAGGCCTAATTGGAGTTGTCTGGGCATTTTTCTTCCACGGACTTCCTTTGAGCTTTTTTATGATGATGGGGATTGTGGGACTTTGCGGCATTGTGGTAAATAATTCTATAGTTCTGGTGGAATTTATCAATAACTTACGCCGCAAAGGAATTGAGAGAAGAACTTCAATTATTGAAGGAGGCCGGTTACGCTTACGGCCGGTATTGCTTACTACAATTACTACTGCTCTTGGTTTAACACCTACAGCCTACGGTATCGGCGGAGGAGACCCTTTTTTAAAACCAATGGCCCTTACCATTGTTTGGGGTATTATTTGCGCAACTGTCCTAACCTTAATTGTTCTTCCATGCCTTTATGCTATTATCGATGATATCACCCTTAAAATCACCGGTCACGCTACGGTGAGAAAAGATAATAATAAAGAAAAATGTCCAGAAAAAGGAAAAACCTAAGCCTTGTGGAGTAGCGAGGCGACGGAGGAAGGTTGGCTGGCTTGTTTCATTGTGGATTTAAGATGGCATTTCCGATTATTTTTTTATACTTACAATACGCTGGTTTCTTTGAGAAATCTTTACGTACAAGACCAAAATCATCAACGCCATTTTTAAAATGATTATCTGTATCTTGAAAGAATGCCCAGAATATTTTTTCTACACCTTCTTGCGATAGCAGAAATTCATATGATTTTTTAAGAAATTCTGCCTGTTGATCTTCATCGGGACACCTGCCAAGCCACCATGAGCAATTATCGGAGGAGCGGCTTCCCGGACAACCTATTTCTGTGAGCCATATTTTTTTATTTAGACTATATTTTTTGAGTTCATTGTGTATATGCTTTAATTTAAATCTAATTTCGTCTAATCCGTCTTTTCGAAACGGATCGAAAAAAGGATGAAAATTTACAATATCGAAATAGTCTCCACCGCCATTACTAAGAATATTTTTAAAAGCGTAGAATCCATCACCAGTTAGTCCCCCTAAAAGCACAATATTGTCCGGATTTGTTGATTTTATTAGTGAGTATACTTTTTTAAGAAGTAACGTATATGTTTTCATGTCATCTTGGGGATACCAATAAATATTGGAATCAGGCTCATTCCAGAATTCCCAATATCTAATTAAATTTTTGTAATGCTTAACGGTAGTTTTTACATAATTAAGAAAAGCCTTTTCATCATTAGGGGGGTTATTCCATTTCGCTCCGGTCCAAGGAGCACTGTATCCTAAAATTGCTAATATTTCGATGTTATTTTTTGCGCATTTATTTACTATGTAATCATAGCGTTGAAAGTCAAATTTATCTTTTTCTTTTTCGATATAATTCCACGAGAAGTCGACCCGAATAATAGATATCCCTAGCTCTTTTAATAAATCTATTGCCCGATCTAAGGCTTGATTATTTTTGTACATATAATTGTTCCATGAATGGTTCCAAGGTAGAAAGGTGAGAACGCCAAAGGGATTATCCTTAAGATTATCAGCTCGACAGGTGGAAATTATAGATAAGGTTAGAAGGAGTGGTAACATCAATTTTATCATTTTTATTTTAACACAGAATAATTAGTGTGTAGAATTTATATTTGTCTCTAAAGCGCTATTAAAATTAACCAAATTATAACATATTTTTAAATAAGTGCCCAAATAATTCTTGCAGTCATCTATGATTTATCTATAATATTAAGAAATGCGGAGTCTATATAGTATAGAGATTTTGGCAAGAGAAGGAACATAGGTAATATTTTATGGAACAATTCGATGCGATTATAATCGGAGCAGGTCCGGCCGGCATGATGGCTGCTATCCGCGCCGCGGAAAGAAATAGAAAAATTCTCCTTATTGAGGGAAATGATAGCATGGGGAGAAAACTTCTTATTTCAGGAAAAGGCCGATGTAATCTTACGAATTCTTGTGATATCGAAAATTTTCTTGAGAAGTTTTCCAGATCTCGCGCTTTTCTGCGAAATATTTTCGCGAAGTTTTTCAATGATGACCTTATGTCATTTTTCGAAGACGCCGGCCTTAAGCTTAAGGTAGAGCGGGGCGGCCGCGTATTCCCCCAAAACGATAGATCAGTTGACATCCTGAATGTTTTAAAAACAAAGTTAAAAAATAAAAATATTAAAGTTCTCTATGGCGTTCGCGTACGCGAGATCATCGCGAAGGATAAAAAGATAGAAGGTATTTTGACTTATTCAGGCGGGCATTTTTTAGGAGGCCATATCGTTGTTGCTACCGGCGGCCTCTCTTATCCCAAAACCGGCTCAAGAGGTGACGGATATAAGATTGCGGCTAAGTTTGGCCATGAGATTATACCTTTAAAGCCGGCTCTCTCGCCCATTTTGATTAAGGAAAAATTCATAAGAGACTGGCAGGGTATATCTCTTAAAAATGTGCGTTTGGCGCTTTTTACCGGCAGCAAAAAAATAGATGAAAGATTCGGCGAGATGCTATTTACTCATTTTGGACTATCCGGCCCTGCCATTCTTGACATAAGTGCTTCTGTCTATGATGCCTTAGAACTTAAAAACGAAGCGACAATATCTATTAATTTTAAACCTGCATTAGATTATGAGAAACTGAATGCTAGATTGCTGCGCGAATTTACAGCAAATTCCAAAAAAAGTATAAAAAATATATTTAAGAATCTCTTACCTCAGGGTATAATACAACGATTTCTTGAGTATTGCAGTGTAAACGGAAATAAAACCGCAAGTCAAATTACGACCGAAGAAAGAAAAAAGCTCATCAATGGCTTATTCGATTTAAGATTGACTGTTGGAGGTGTGGTGTCAATCGAAGACGGTATTGTTACCAGGGGCGGCGTGAATACAAAAGAGGTAAACCCTAAAACTATGGAATCAAAGCTTATAGAAGGACTTTTTTTTGCCGGCGAGGTGATAGATATCGACGCCAAGACAGGCGGATATAACATGCAGGCGGCATTTTCTACGGGATGGGTTTGCGGAGATAATATATGAAAGGCTCTCGCGCAAAAAAATAGATAAATTTGTTAATGTGGCTATCAATTGTGATAAGGCAGGCGGTTTTTCAATAGAAGGCCGGGGAGCATTTATCTTTGATAATATAGAAGGGTCATTCTACAATATATTAGGCCTGCCGATGATGAAACTTAATGAGCTTTTTGAAAAATTAGGCGCACCTCTTTTGTAAACCCTGTTAGATGTTTACTATCTAACAGGGTAAAGATTTTTTCCTTCCAATTTCTCAATTTTCGTGTTAAACTTCTCACAATTATGAAAATAAAAAGAGCGGGGGATAATTATGTGGTGGTAATGATTACCTGCTCATCGAAGCAGGAAGCAGGGGGAATCAAAAAAGTATTATTGGAGGCAAAAAAAGTTGCCTGTGTAAATATTATCTCCAAAATAGATTCTTTTTTTTGGTGGAGAGGCAAAATAGATACAGCCAAGGAAGTTTTGCTATTAGCTAAGACAAAGGAAAGCCTTTTCAGAGAAATTATTGCTTTAGTTAAAAAAATACATAAATATGAGGTTCCTGAGATAGTCGCTTTGCCTATAATTGCCGGCAATAAGGAATACTTAGAGTGGATAGATGAGAGTGTAAGGTGAAAAGTGTAAATCAAAAAGCCCAAAACTATAGCCTAAAATTGAAATTCATAGATTGCGGGTTTAGTATGGTTGAATTTAGACATTGTCCCTCGCGCCTAAATATCTGAAAAATCTCTTGCGACATTTTTCAGAAGCGCTTCGGGATCAATTCGCGCAGTCACTTATGTTCACTGCGTTCCATAAGTGTAAATGGTCAGTAAAATACACTCTATTGCAAAATGCAAAGTGCAGATTGCAAAGTGAAAAATGCAAAGGTAAGAGATATGAGTTTTGTGTGCAAGTGTTTAATTCTAACTTTTACAATTTACAATTTGCAATTTGCAT
>JAHJHM010000107.1 GCA_018823915.1 Candidatus Omnitrophota bacterium | reverse complement strand
GCAGAGCCAAAAGTATTCCTAAAGCAATTATTAATGCCCTATATGAAAGGAAATTTTCTTTGGTTATTTCTCTGCCGCTTATAAGAGAGCTGGAAGAAACCCTCCAAGACCCTAAAACTAAATAATTACTACTCGTCCCCCCTCTCGCCGGTGAGCTGCCATTTCCCATTTCTCTCTTTATCCTCTTCTTTGCTTCATTGTATTTTTTCTTCAGATCAGCGATATCTTCAGGAATAATTAACCTTATTTCTTCTAAATACGCTTCTATATTGTTTACCGCGATAAAAGTAACGCAAATATCTTTATTATCTAACGCGCTAATCAAAGCCGTTAGAACTTTTTCCTTATTTTCCTTCAAAGCATCCTCTGCAAGGAATTTTATCAATGGAGTTCCCCTGTGAAACGCTGCCAATAGCACAAAAATACCTCTTTGAGGATAAGGGTCTTTCGCGATTATGCTCTTTAAAGCTATTATTGCCTCTTTACAAACATTTATATCATCACTATATAACAAGTCGTCTACTGCCAAATCCATTGAAGCTTCGGATAAAGCTCCTAAAATAAACTTATTCTTTTCTGATTTTTCTATCGGGATAGAATCCTCACCTATTTCTCCTTCTGCCGGGCTGGAGGAGATATCTTGCTTTGCTAATTTAACTACTACTTTAAAAACCTCTTCCCCTGGTAAGTTATATTTCTTGGCTTTTTCAAAGATGGTTAGTTTTAGCGTCTCATGCATATCACCATCTATTTCACCTTCAAATCCTATTGACGCCAAAATTACCTTTACTGGCTTTACAAGTGGTTGGGTAAAAAATAACCAAAAATGTACTTGCTCTATCTTAACCCAGTCATTCCATAAAATCTTAGCTAAAGCCGCGGCCAGGGAAAGTTCTTTTTTCTGGCCGGTATCATTTAGTTTAGCTAGATATTTCCCACGCGCATTTTTATCCCATATTTCAAAATTCTCCCCCATCCCGATAAAGAAAACTTCCTTTTCTAATCCTACTTTTTCTCTTAATCCTTTAGGGATAGTGATTCTTCCCTGAGAATCTACGGTTATTTCTTTCAATGGACTAAGGAAACTATCCTTAAAAACTACAAACTTTTTTGGCAATAACTCCTTGTTCTTTCTTTCCAGTAAGTCTTCTATCTCTTTTTGGAGATAAACCTTCAAGAAAGGAATACCGGCTCTTTGGTTAACTTGCAGAAACAACTCTTCTCCTTGCCACAACAATCTCATTATTCCTTTGGGGATAACAACTCTACCGTCTCTCATCACGGCCTCTTCTGTGCCAACAAAAAGCTCCTTTATCTCCCGCCCAACAAGGGCATGTCCTGAGTGAAATCGAAGGGAAGAAGAAGATATTTTCTCTTCAATAAACTGAATGGCTCTATCGGCAACTTCTGCAGGAAGCAACTCACTAGTATCAATTACTTTCATCCCTTTTACTGATTTACTTTCTCCTGTAAATCCCTCGATAGAAGTAATTTTAACTAAATTTCTTAACCGCCATGCTCTGATAGCTGCATCTGCAACTAATCCGATATTAATCACGTCTTCCTCTTCCCAGGAGAAAATATCCCTGATAATTATCCCATTGTATTTACCGCTCCTATGGGCTTCCTTAGATAATTGTTTAAAAAATTTACTTATTGTTTCTTGCACGATAGGATAGCTTGCTATTGTCTGCATGATAAGCCTCTTTTGTGAATCTGTATCAATAGCCGCCTTTACCTCATCTCTTAAGATAATCCCTTTTTCGCCTTCTTCCTGACTGTTTTTGCCATCTATAAATATAGGCTCGCGATAATAATCTATCCTCTCATTTTCCAAACATTCCTTTAGGAAAGAATTTACTCTTTTTTCGTCATATACATCAATCCCGTCATTTAACGCCAGAAACGTTAAAACCTGAAACAAAAACTCTTTGTTTATAGGGCGTAGGCCGAAGTAACCAGCTATTAATTTCGAAGTTACTCTTTTTCCCGCTCCGGGTAATCCGCTAAATACTACTCCTAAAGGCATTTTTTGTTTTGTCCTCTTAACCATCTCCAAACAACCCCAAACCGGCAAAGAAAAAGCAAAAGTACTGCCTTTGTCTACCTCACTCTTTACCAGCCTAAGCTCTCCTCCTACTCCCCTAAACGCCCCTCTTAAGCTAAAAAGCCCCATGCCTCCCTTGCCACCTTCTCTGGTAGTATATCCAGGCTTAAATATCTCATCTGCATTCTCCGGGGAAATTCCTCCTCCCTCATCGCTAACTTCAATCCGCAAAAAATAACCGTCCTCCAACTTAATTTTCATCTTTGTCTTTACGGATTTATCATGTGCTACTGCGTCTTTCACTGCGTTTCTTTGCAGTTCCCTTAATCCCATCTTGATCATAAGCGTATAAGTATCTATCTCAGTAAGAGCTTTTACTTCTTCTGATAAATCCAACTCTATGCTGTAACCTTTTTCCCTCAACGAATCTATAATGCCTTCTATAAGTTTTCCGGCATCACATCTATTTGTTGACCTTCCCAGCCACCCTCTAATCCCTTTGCCACTATCAACTATCTCCCTTCCATTCTTAACCATTTTCTCCAGCCGGTATTTTAAATCCCCAGAATACTCTTGCTCATAAGTAGAGAAAGCTATCCTGAATACCGAATATTGTTCCTTAAAATTCTTCACTGCCTGCAAAGTACCATCTACGGTCCCCGTTCCATTCAGAAAATCTTCTATTTTTTGAGAAATTTCCCAGGCCAACTGCCCACAACTCTCTACAATCGCCTTTTTCACTTCTCCCAGCTCTTTCCCATATCTTAAAAGAATAAGTTGGACTTGGGGGGAAAAAGAACAAATTACATTGTTTAAATCATGAATTATCACCACCAAGAGAGGATCTTCCTCTGTAGACTGATTTTCTATCGGGCTGGAAACAACTAAGTTTATTGGGTTTATTGAGCTATTGCGTTCTCGAGTTAGTACGGAAATCTTGGCATAAGCAGGATAGCTGACAGACGAAGAGGATATATTCTCGTTCTTAAAATCAATTAATAATTTCCTAACATCTTCTCTTGTTTCATTCTCAAGCCAATAATCAAACCCTTGAAAAACCAAATCCTTAACACTTCTTGCCCCAATAGCAAGTTTTGTATTAATGCCGACATTAGAATCCAATAGACGATAAATATCTATCCCTGCTTTTTGTAATTCCATAAGCAGCTGCCTATCTAACTCCTTTGATCTCTTCACAACTCTACAATATTCTTCATCTTTTTCTCCACCTACGTTGCTAACATGAATCATGAAATCAATGTCAGAACCCTCAACGGCCGTTCCTGTTGCCAAAGAACCCCAAGCATATCCCCCAAGAATGAAGTCAGAACCAAACTCTTCCTGTAACTGTCTCAAGAGAGTAAAACCGAGTAAAGAAAGTAAAACAGGATAAATTCTCTGTCCCCAGGCGGTTATGGCCGTATAGACAATATCTCTAATGCTTATACCATCATCGTACAAACGGACGACCTCCTCCTCTCCTGCTTTTGCTCCCAGCATAAGTTTTACTAGCAGTTTCCAAAAATCGTAATCTTTCTCTATTAGGGAAACGATGTCCGTTTGTTCACCAAATACCTTTATCGGCTTTTTTATCTTTGTTAATATCTGGGTTGCAGTCTGGCCAAAGAGCCCTTCTTTCTTCTTAGACAAAACATCAAATATTCCTTTGTATATTACTGTCCATTTAGTCGTTCCATTTTCCTTAAATGGGACAAAATCGATGAATTCATAATCACCACTACTAATGGCAACTTTAGGGGCGTTAAAAATAACTGAACCTTGGCCGATTATTCCTTTTTTACCCGGGGAAGTTTTCAAGTGGGAATAATAAATCTGAGCATCTCTTCTAACATCAATTCCACCTTCAACAATAGAATGATACCCAACAACGTTATCTTCCAACATAGCGCCTCCGGTAACAAAAGTTTTTTGGCGGCGTTCTTTAGAACCAATAGCCGCTAATATTGCCTCACAGTTAGCTAAATCAAAAAGATAACGGTTGGCATTCAAATAGGCTTCATCAGTTCCGTAGTCAGTATAATCAGTAAGCTCTTCCTCTACGCCTACCTGGAATAGCCCGGTGCTTTCTTCTCTTGTTGAACCAGAATGTACCTTCTGCCAATGGCCGCGATGGTAAATGATAAAATCTTTCAATTCTTCTCCTTTAAGGTATTCGGTTCTCTCTCTTTCTTCTTTATCTAAAGTAACTTTAGTAACGGTTTTTCCTTCAAGCAAGGCTTCTATTTCTTCAAAAGTAATAGGAGTCTTGAATTTATCTCCTTTTATTACTTCAATCAACTTATCATTAAGGTATTCTAATAACTCTTGAAGCAAAGCAGTATACCAATCCTTAGAAAGGTTTATCGGGTAAACCGGCAGTCCCTCTCTCACTCGCCGCTCAATCTCTATTCCCTCATCAACTAATGCTCTTAACACTTTCTGGTAATCCCCGGGGTCTTGATCCGTCCAGAGAGTGCTGGCTGAATTAGCCATAATTTGACGGTCGAAATATCTCTGAGAGCTAAAACCATAACCTAACTCTTTAAGACGAGGGCAAGAAGGCTTTTCTTCAAAGTTCTTTATTTCATTAGTCTGTTTGCTGTCTACTTTCTTTAAATTAAATATGCCTAACTTGCCGGATACCTCATCAATAGTGGCAGGGAAACCAAAGAGGTTAATGCCATTGGCTACTCCTTTTATCTTGGTGATAAGACAGCCATCTCCATTAAATATCCCTATCCAGCCTAAAGGAACAGAAGGATTATTTTTGATTTGCTTTCTCTTATACTCATTCATAAATAAAACATGCTGATAGATATTTATAGATATAACATCTAAGAGAGTAAGAAGTTTACCTAGTTTGGATATCTTTTTAGCGTATTTGTTGTCACCTAAATCAACCATAAATGGCATGATTGCTTTAGAGACTAAGCGGGGAGTAAATCGAGTAGCAAACCCTCCTGCTTGCCTGATTACGATGCGTTTCGTTTTTAAAATAGAAGCTATCTTTGGCCAATTGCCTATGATTTCTTGGTCAGTAATATGAGAAGGAGAAATACCTTCAAATTCAGGTAGGCTAGCGGCAACTTCTCGGGCAATCTTAATCAAAACTAAGCCAATAACTCCGTTTTCTCCTACATTGTGCCGTTTGGATTTACCCCTGGGATTAACCACGGTTAAATAGCGGGCATCTTGACGATGAATCACCCCCAACATTCTCTTATACATCATTTCCAGATACTCAGCCTGTTCCTCATTCCAACAGGTATCAACCACATAGTCAATTTCTGCTCTCTCACTCTCCATTGCCTTCTGCCAGCTAGGAATAGATATGGTATGAAAGGTATGAGTTAAGCGGATAATTAAAGCCAGCTTATCCAAGATGAGTTTGCGCTCTCTAAGATCATCCTCTTGCTCAGAGTCAACACTTTTCTCTAAGTCGGCAACTTCGGCAATTAGAGGAGATATGTTTTCGATAATATACCTTTGAGGATCTAACTTGCGGATATTTTTATAATTGGTTTTGTAGCTTTTCTGCCAGCTATCCCACTGCTCCTGGATTGCTTTACGTAAAGAAATCAGTCTCTCGTTTATTTCTATAGCATTAAGGGGGGAAGAGAAAGAAGCTTGTTCTAATTTTTTGGCGAAGAGATTGGCGGTTATGTTGGAAGGCCAACCTGATAACCAACCATTCTCTATCCTTACTTTTCCCTTCTCAATATTCTTCCAAATTGATAGACGCGGCCGGAAAAATTGTGCATGAAAATAATAAACACTAGCTCCATCTGAAATTTCTTCTATGTCTTCGTCGGAACCCTTAAAATAATAAAGAGCGGCTTTGTTCGCTTTAAACATACCCCAATTTCTGCCTTGAAATTTAGTCGGACTGCTGGATTTGAATTCTCCTAGCAGCTTATCTACCTGCAAAATCGCCTCCTCTATAGATGCATTGTTATCAACTACATCCGTCGCCACAAAAAAGTAATCCTGATGCGATGGTAATAATCCTTTTAAGGATAAAAGGGGACAGACACCTTTTTTCACCGGCGAGGCGGCGCCTGACGTCGAAGGAAATTGAATTGGGCTGGAGATAAATTTATCGTCTTCGTTTTCTCCTTTAGCTTGATCGATAATAATCTGTTTTCCAGTTTTATCAATAGCTTCGTGAGGAATTATCCCTGTAAAATCAAAAATCTGCTGACATTCTTTTTTACACCCATTGATTATATAGCTTCTAATTGCTAAACTAACGTAATACTTAAAAGAACTATCGAGGTTAGTTATAAGGCAGTGGAAACAACCCCCATATTTATTTCCAGCGGCTAGGCGGTAGAAATAGTTGATAGTTTCCGCCAGAGGCAGACCAGCCTCGGGCTGGGATGATTTACGGTGAATAGTTAATAGTAAAAGGAGAAAAAATATGTGAAGATTGAAGGCTGGAGATTGACGACTAATAGAAGGCGGACCTGTTTTGGCAAAGACTAAGCTACCCGACCACCACAACCTACCATTATTGACAATAAAAATATAAAATAAGAAAACAGAGGGTGCGGCAGGAGCCAAACCCCAAACCAGCCACGGACGAGATAGCCCAACTTTACCCTGCCACACCTCTCTATTTAATTCTGAATTCTTAATCTCTAATCTTGAATCCTTATTAATGAATTCTAAATCCTGAATTCTGAATTCTGTTAAAATTGGGCTGGAGCCAGGCTGACCTTTAATTCCTGCTATTTGTCCAATGTCGAGGCCTGACCCCATTATTTCCTTTCTTCTAGAAATCGGGTTGGGAAACCCTTCCTCTGCAAAAACGTTGACAGGAATCATTTGGTGTGTTATAAATAAAGCAGTTAAAGCATTGCGAGGAGAAGAAATGGCAAAGAAGAAATTAAAAAAGTTTGATGCTGATAACTGGCTAAAAGAACACATAGAGGAACTGGTTGACCGCTTTGCAGGAGAATACCTCGTAATAGCAAATGGACAAATATATCGTGACGGTACTCCCAGCCAATTAAGAAACCGCGCCCAAACCGAACATCCTGGAATAATTATTATGGGAATGAGGGTCCCACGACCTGAAGATTTTATATGCGCCCTGATTATTCGATAAAATTCCCTTACAAAACATATAAAGGAATTCCTTGTCCAATTATCACTTTGGAAATTATGGGCACCCAAAAATGGTCTATCCTTGATGCTTATGTGGATACGGGAGCGTTTTATTCTATCTTCTGTATTCAAGATGCTGAGTTTCTTGGTATAAATTACCAAAAGGGTAAACAAAGCTTTGCAACAGTCGGTGACGGTAGTCTTATTCCCGTTTACTTTCATAATCTGCCTATAAAGATCGGCAATATATCTTTTAAAGCTACTCTTGGCTTTTCTCCAAGACTGGGCGTAGGCTTTAACCTTCTGGGAAGAAAAGATATTTTTGAACGTTTCGTAGTAATATTCGATGATGTTAAGAAAGTTGTAACCTTCCTCCCTCGCAAACATTGGAAAATTTATCGAAGGCAATTCCTTGAGGAGGTGGAATAAATGACTGACAATCTCTCTAACCCTACTTTTGAAGAACTCCAAAGAGAAATTGGATGGGAATTCGACAAGTTTATTCTTGCCAACACTGATTTCGCTGATAGTATCCCCTTGGGAGCGCAAGTTATATTCTTGCTGGAAGATAACCATGAATTCAATGAATGGAGTAAAAAAGTTAATGAGATCCAACGTGAACCCAACCAACCTGTTGCGTATGTAAAGATTAAGAAGCTGATGCCGCCTCAGATCTCCCGTCTTATTGAGCCGCATCTTGAATTTGCTACTCATTAATTTCTTCATCGGCGAGGCTACAATTATTCTTCCTGCTAAACCGGTGGGGCATTGAGGTAAATTGCCAGTGAGGATAGCGGCTATTTTCTCTTTCCCGTTCAACCCATCCCATTTCCTCAACCATTCTTTATCTTTCCTCAGGCCAACAATCTCACCTATCTCATGAGGAATAACCCCTCCCATAAAACCAAGCCAACTCCTCCTAGACAAATTATCCAGTATGGATTGGGTGGTAACTGAAGATTGGAGATTAAAACCTGATGACGTTGTTAAACTCGGGCTGCTGGATAGACCATCTGCTCCATCTTCTCTTCTATCGTCAGCTAATTTTAACTCCTCTCCTTTAAATACCCTCTGTAGTAAATCAATCCCCTTGGCAGTAGCAGGGAAATTTTTCTGTACGATCAGGCTGGAATTAGATTCCTTGACATTTTCAGAAACTGGGAGTATACTTTCAATAGAAGGAGGATTTTTTAACAATGCGAAAATACCCATCGGTCCTGCGCTGTTATGTGCGGCCAGAGAATGATCACTATATTGCTGTCTGTCTTGAACTAAACCTATGTGACCGGGGGGAAACTTTTGAATCTGCCAAAGCTTCGCTAGAAGAAGATATTTTAGGATATTTAGATTCGTTGACTCCTGAAGAATTACCACAACTTTTTCCCCGCTATACCCCGCTGTATACTCATTTGGATTATTACAGAGTGTACCTCCTTCTCCTCTTCGACCATTTAACCCATCGGTTAAAACATCGCTGGCAGATATTTTTCGAACCTCTCCTTCTAAAACCCCAATTGCTTCATGGGTAGGTTTGTTGTCAGTCAGCGTGATTTTATCCGTATCTTGAAAGAAAATGGTTTTATCCAAACTTCTCAACGTGGCTCGCATCGGTTTTGGAAGAAGCCCGGATTTAGAGTAACCGTGGATATCAAGTACTCTGAATACAGTGGTTGGCTTCTCAACAAGATGATTGAACAATCCGGTCTGCCTAAATCTATCTTTCGCAAACAAAGATAACTTTCTTTGTTCTCTACAGCGATGCCGATCTCCCTTCTCATCAAAAGTCAGAATATAGGCATTGGCGGCGGCAGGGAAATTTTTCTGTGTAAGCGGGCTGCCGGATTCTTCTTTATTTAAAAGGTGTCTGTCCCCTTTTTTGTTTTGAACCTCTCCTCCTCTATCATTGATTGCTTTTTCCTTGACATTCCTAAAAGAAAAAGGTATACTCACGAAAAGAAGGAGGGAAAATAAATGACCACCCTTAAAGAAGCGATTGAAGTAATTAGATCTATCGAGATAGAAAAAAGTAACCTGAAAACTGATATTGCCGATGAGCTGCTGGGAAAATACAAAGGTATCATTCCTAAAGAAAAAACCTCTACGGAATTCATCAAAGAACTGAGAGGAACCCTTTATGGGAAAATCTAATAATTTATCTCCACAAACACACTCTGTTTCTTGCCTTCTGGATAGCGATGTAATTATAAACTGGTTAACTAAAGAAAAGGGTTCCATTCCATATAAAACACTCTGGGAAGCTCCCCACAAAATAATAAAATTAATTGAGGAAGGCAAACTAAAAGGATTCTCCACTTTAATTAACCTCTTAGAAATTAGATTTGTATTAAGACGCAAGAAAAATTTTAGTGAAGACAAAATAAAAGAAGACCTTGCCAAAATACTTAAATTATTAGAAATAATAGTACCCGACGAAGTAAATCTCCTTAAAGCAAATAACCTCCAAGATAAACTTCCCCTTGACCCATTCGATGCGATTCTGTTAGCTGCTGCCTCTGCAGAAGAAAATATTGTGTTGGTTACACGAGATAAAGCACTTATATCTCTTGCCTCGAAATTATTAGAAGCATCTACTCCTGAGAAATTTATAGAGAATACCTTTCCTTGTAAATCATTTTGACTACGAGCTGTGGGTAACAAGCTATGAGCTAACTCTATCGGGCTGATAGATAAGCCATCTATTTCATCTTCTCTTCTATCATCAGCTAATTTTAACTTCTCTCCATTAAATACCCTCTGTGGCAAATCAATCTCCTTGGCAGTGGCAGCGAAATCTTGCTTATCACCACTCTGTCCTGATTGTCTCTTTAACTCCTCAATTTTTTCTTTGGCATTTTCGGTGGTGAAAAGAAGGCTGCTGGATTGTTCTTTATTTAAAAGGTATCTGTCCCCTTTTTGCTGAAAAATTAAACCTTGATTTTCTCTGACAAACAAGGTATATTGTTTTTTAAAGGGGGATGTAAAATGACAAACTATAGTGACTATATTACGGTAGATCCTCACATATGCCATG
>JAHJHM010000106.1 GCA_018823915.1 Candidatus Omnitrophota bacterium | reverse complement strand
CTTTCCTCTCTCCACTTTATCCTTAATCCTGTATGCTGAATCCTTTATTAAATCAAATCCATTATTTAATACTTTATCCTTTATTTCTCCTACTGTTGTTTTACCATCAATCATGTCCCAGACTATTGAGGCGGGTTTATTTAGGGTGTAGATACAGTTTATTTCTTTAGAGGTCTTATATATAGGCAGGAGGATAGTTTCATCAGCTATTTTCCTTGTTACCATATTCTTGTTCTTTTTATAAACTATTGTTCCTGTCATTTGGATACCTCCTTTCAATTCTCCGCCTAAGGTGGAGAATTGATCCCGAAGCGCTTCGGGTTAGAGGCTGCGAAGCAGCGTTTAACCCGATATTTAGGCGCAAGGGATAATACTTTTGGTTTACCAGCTCCGTCACCCCCGAGGGGCTGTCAATGAAAATTTATCGCTCCGCTCTTTTCATAAAATCATATTTTTGTATAATTGTATCTTGACAAAATATAAATTATATGGTATATTTTATCTGGAAATTAGGAGGTAAATTTATGTTAAGAAAATTAGGTCAAAATTATCAAGTTGCTATCCCCAGGGAAGTAGTAAAAATCCTCCATCTCCATGTTAATGATTACCTTGACATAAAGATAAAAGGAAATTGTATTGTTGTTGAGCCGCAATTAGTTATCCCTAAAAACCAAGCTTACTTTTATACTTCAGAGTGGCAAAAGGAAGAAGCCGAAGCGGACGAGGACATCAAAAATGGCCGCCTCACCAAGACCAAAAGCCTCAGAGAATTGTTTAAAAAACTCGATGACTCCTGATGCATACAGAAGCTACTCACGCCTTTATTAGGCTTTACAAAAAATTACCCTCTGAGCTTAAAGAAAAAACCAAAAAAGCCCTTCGGCTCCTTGAATCAAACCCCGCCCATCCCTCCTTAGGCCACAAAAAGATGGCTGGCCAAGAGGATATATTCGAAATTAGAATTTCAAAGAGCTATCGGGCTACCTACCAAAAAGTTGGCAATACTGCTATCTTGCGCAAAATTGGTACTCACGATCTCTTACGTAACCCTTAAGTTGCTGTGCCCTCAAGGTAAAATAGTGACAGGATGAATTTAATTACTCCCTTTGACCCCTGGCAAGGAAATTGGTGCAGTTGCCCGGAGAAGTACAGCTTATCTGCCTACACCGGATGCGGGCATAACTGCCTTTACTGTTATGCTTCCTCTTACATAAGAAATTTTTCCTCTCCCCGGCCAAAAAAAGATTTTCTAAAAAGATTAGAAAAAGAGGTTAGGAAATTACCTAAAAATTCTTTTATCACTATAGCTAATTCTTCTGACCCCTATCTGCCTTTGGAAAAAGAGCTGAAATTAACTCAAGCGGGATTAAAAATCTTAAAGGAATATGATTTAAGAATAATGATTGTCACCAAATCGTCATTAATTTTAAGGGATTTAGAAATCCTAAAAAGTTTTAAAAAAATAGTAGTTAGCGTATCGTTTACCACTTTACGAGACGCCTTGACAAAAACCCTTGAACCAACCGCCTGCCTGCCCGGGAAAAGACTAAAAGCAATTAAAATTATCTCTGCGCATATACCAGTAGTTGCGCGTTTTGACCCTTTAATTTATCCTTTAAATACCGGTGAAATTAAAAAAATGGTAAGAGAATTAAAAAATGCCGGCGCACGGCAGATTATTACTTCTACCTATAAAGTAAAACCGGATAATTTTAAACGAATGGTAGGGAGCTTTCCTAAATATAAGGCTATTTGGGAAAAGCTTTATCTTAAAGAAGGGCAAAGACTGGGAAGGTATCTTTATCTGCCACTCACTTACCGCAAGCAATTGATAGAAAAGGTAAGAAAAATCAGCTTAGAGGAAGGCTTGGGTTTTTCATCCTGCCGGGAAGGATTTAATAATTTAAACACAAAAAATTGCGATGGGTCATCTTTGTTCCCACAGGGAGAAAACAATTAAAGTGCTGTCATCGTGCTGGGAAGAATTAGAAAATTTAGATAGTTCTTCTTTTATGGATTCTAAAATCTTCTGGGGGTTAAACTCCGCGTTTTCTAAAATTATTTGCCTTATCTTCGCTATCCCGAATTCTTCTCCTCTTTTATTACGCGCTTCTGGCAGCCCGTCAGTAAAAATAATAACTCTATCCCCTTCCTCTAAATCAGCCTCTATCTCCTTATATTCTACTTCCTCAGTAATACCTAAAGGTAATTCCGTAGATAAGTTTACCTCGTGTATTTTACTTTCTCTTTTTTTATAAATAAGCAACGGGCCATGGCCTGCGGAAGAAACCTTAATTTTACGTTTTTGGTTGTCTACAATCATATAGAGGGACGTTATGAATCTTCCGGCAAATTTTTGGCCGCATAGTTCTTTATTAAGACGGCTCAAAACAGAAGAACACTGCAGATGCTGGTGCGAAAAAACTCTAAACAGGGCTATGGCCTGGGCCATAATCAATGAAGCAGGAACGCCTTTTCCTGAAACATCGCCGATAAAAACTCCCAATTTTCCATCATCCAAAGAAACGATATCATAAAGGTCGCCGCCAACAAACCTAGCTGGCTGCATAAACGAAGCAACAGCTACGGCGGTTGGAATCCCTTTTGTATCCTCGGGCAGGAAACTCTTCTGGATTGTACGGGCAATATCTAATTCCTTCTCGAGAAGCTGCCTTGTTCGTGATTCCTTAACTATCCTAAAAAGTGTAAAACTGATATAGACGAAACCAATAATAAATAAAAAGAGAAATATAGCCGTAAACATTAGTTCTTTTCTTTGGTCTTAAATAAAAGCTTCCATGGGCGCCTTTTTATGTCTTCACTGAACTCCTCAAAATTTATAGAAATTTTCTCTAAATTTTTGATAATCTGATCTAGAGATTTTCCGTTCTTCCTTAAGGTAAAGTCTAGTCGTTCGGTTATCTCGCCGGCATTAGAGATAACCCGCGACAGAGATTGTCTGTTTTCTCCTACTGTCATGTTCAATGTCTCTGCCAATTTTTTTGCTTCCTCAGCTAGAGTATTAATATTTTTAGAAAGAGTCTCGGCTTCTCCGAGGAGAACCTCCATATCCAAAGGGCTCTTGCCTAAAAGTTGCGCTTGGGGCTTAATGAATTCTTTTCCTTTGAAGCTTGCGATATGAACATACTTTTCCCCCATAAACCCTAAGGTTTTAATCGAAACCTTCGAATTATCCCAAATCTTTACATCCGGCTGCAGGAGAAGCTTTAGTTTAATCTTGGTTTCTCCTTCTTGAGTAAATTCTATACCCTGGACTCTTCCTGCTTCCAAACCATTAATCATAACCGGTGAATCTTTCCCCAGGCCAGCCACATCATCAAATACTACGTATATATTATACCCTCTTTTTTTTATATGAAATTTCCCTGTGCTGACAGTTAGATATAACAGCCCTATTAAACAGGCAACAAAAAAAACTCCTACCTTAATTTCGTTACTATATTTTTTCATCAGCTCTCCTTTTCTATAAACTAAGTTCTTCAAAAATACCCAGGTCTTCCCTAAAAAAATCTATCGGGCCATTTGGTGAGCCATTTATAAATTGCCTTAGGTAAGGATTATCAGAAGTTTTTATCTGTTGAGGGGTGCCTATCTCAACCACACTTCCCTTATGAATCATGGCTGCTCTATCAGCAATTCTAAAAACACTAGACATGTCATGAGTAACTACTACCGAAGTAATAAAAAGTTTTTTACTCAAATCCATAATCAATCTGTTAATTACCCCTCCCACTACAGGATCCAACCCGGAAGTAGGCTCATCATAAAAAACTATATCGGGATCTAAGGCAATAGCCCTTGCCAAGCCTACGCGTTTACGCATTCCTCCGGAAATTTGAGCCGGGTAATGATTTTGGAATTCTCGTAAGCCCATTAAAGAAAGTTTCATTTTCACGATTATTCTTACTATGTTTTCATCTAATTTGGTATGTTCTTTTAACGGCAAGGCCACATTCTCATTGACAGTAAGCGAATCTAAGAGAGCGGAATACTGAAAAAGCATACCAAAACTCTTTCTTACCTCGTCTAATTCCTCAGGGCCTACAGTTGTTATGTCTTTACCTTTAATAAAAACTCTGCCCTCATCAGGCTTAAGGATTCCGGTCATAAGCCTAAGAAGGGTGCTTTTCCCGGAGCCGGAACAACCCATAATCACAAACGTTTCTCCTTGGACTATATCAAAACTGACATTATTTATAATCTTTCGCCCGTCAAAAGATTTACTCACCCCCACTAAAGAAACCATTTCTTTTTTCATATCACATCTCAAGAAAATTCCTTATGCTTTCCTAAATCTTAGAAAAATAAAATATAGCGGTAAGAAAGCAATCCGCAAAGAGAATAAGAATAAAACTTATAACTACACTTCTGGTTGTAGCCCTACCCACACCTTCAGCGCCTCTAGTTGTATTTAAACCTTCATAGCAGGCAACGAGAGCAATAATTATGGCGAAAACAAAAGACTTAGCAACGCCGGTATAAATATCTTTTAATTGCAGATACTTAAATGTAGTCTGCATATATAAATAAGGATTAATACGCAGACTCCGCGTACCCACCAAAAATCCTCCCAAGATACCGGAAAGATCACTTAAAATTGTAAGGCAGGGCAGCATAAAAAAAAGAGCTAAAAATCTGGGAACGGCTAAAAATCTTACCGGATTAATTGCCATCGTCTCTAAAGCCTCTATCTGCTCGGTAACTTTCATCGTCCCCAACTGAGCAGCAATGCTAGAACCCACGCGCCCGGCCACTACCAACGCGGTTAATACTGGGCTTAATTCTCTGCATAAAGATACAGCAACTAAAGATGCTACATAGATAACTGCTCCCATCTTCTCCAGTTGATAAGCGCTTTGCATCGCCAGCACTATTCCTGTAAATATAGCTACAAAAAATACGAGAACGATTGAACGTAATCCCGCAAATCTCATTTGATAGAATACACTCTCTGCACGGATGAATCTTTTCTTAAGCGGCCCTAAAAATATCCAATAAAGGATATTTAAAAATAAACCGATTATACCTTTTATCCCCTGAGAAAACTCCCTAATTGTTCTCTTGATATAAAAGACCATCTAAAAATTCTCTAAAGCTGCGCTTTGAGTATCAAAAATCTCAAACAATTTGCACAGCTTGGTTATTTCAAAAATACTCCTTACTTTCTCTGACATATTGCAGATACGAAATTTGCCGTCTATCTTCCTAAGCCTCTGCAATAGCTCAATCAATGTAGCTAAACCTGAACTGTCTATGTAGGGTACATCGGAAAAATTAATAATAATTTTTTTAGTATTGCTGCTTATAAAACTATCAAATTTTTTTCTTAAATCCGGCGAAGTATCAAGGTTAACTTCCCCCTGCACTTTACAAATTACAATATCGTCTTTTTTTTCTTCGGTTATCTTCACAGCTCCCCCTTTTTTTATTTCAGATATTTTACCATTCTCATCTTTCTTCCCCTATTAAAAAAATCTACTTTATCCATAAGATTTCTTATTAGAAAAACTCCCCTGCCGGAAAGTTTTTCTAAATTCGCGTCTTGGGCGGGAGAAGGAAGATTCTCATAATCAAAACCTTGGCCTTCATCTTCTATCTCTATTTCTAAAATCTTAGCTGAGGCTTTGATCTTTAAAAATATAAACTTAGTTTTATCCTCTCTGCTGCCATGTTTTACAGCGTTGATTAAAGCTTCCTCGAGAGTTAGCCTTATATCAAATAGCTTCTCCTCATCAATGCCTAAAGGCTCTAATCTTTTAAGAAAATTCCTAATAAAGCGGAGAATATCTCCTAAGTCCGGCTTCAGCTTATATTCGGTTTCCATATTTTATTTTTTTTATAATTTTAAACGCCTTTCCTAAAACCGTCAAGATCTCAGTTTTCTTGATACATAAGGGTAAATAAAAGTATATAATATTTCCCAGCGGCCGCAGGATTATCCCCTCTTTTAATCCTTGCTTATAAATTTCTAATCCTAATCTTTGCTTAAATCCGAAAGGCAATTTTTTCTTCTTATTCTTAACTAACTCTATTGCCCCAATCATCCCAATATAGCGGACATCTCCCACTAAAGCAAGCCCTCTAAATTTTTCAAGGCCGCTATGAAAGATAGGAATTAGCTTTTTAAGTTTGTCCAGGGTTTGCTCCTGCTGAAAAATTTTAAGGCTTGCTAAGGCAGCAGAGCAAGAAATAGGATTCCCCGTAAAGGTGTGGCCGTGATAAAGGGTTTTTTTCTTTGTGTAATCAGCATAAAAAGCATTATAAATTTTAGATGAGGTTAAGGTCGCGGCTAAAGGCAAAGTTCCCGAGGTCAGGCCTTTAGAAAGACACATAAAGTCGGGTTGGATATTAGCGTATTCACAGGCAAACATCTTTCCTGTCCGGCCAAAACCAGTAGCTACTTCATCCAAAATTAAGTGGACATTATATTTCTTAGTCAGTTCTCTTGCTTTTTTTAAATATTCTTTGGGGTAGATAATCATACCTCCCGCAGCTTGCACCAGCGGTTCCAAAATAAACCCGCAAATCTCCTGATTGTTTTCTTTTAGCACTTTCTCTAAGGGTTTTGCACATTCTATATTACACGAAATTGGTTTCATTCCTATTGGACAGCGGTAACAATAAGGTGAGGGCAGTCTAAAGGTCTTAAAAAATAAAGGGGAAAATACCTGATTAAATAAACTCTCCCCGCTTACACTCATTGCTCCGAAAGTATCACCATGATAGGCATAATCTAAGCAGATAAATTTTGTTTTCTTTAATTTGGCTATGTTCTGCCAGTATTGAAAACACATCTTAAGAGCAGCCTCGACAGCGGTCGAGCCGTTATCGGAGAAGAAAACCTTAG
>JAHJHM010000105.1 GCA_018823915.1 Candidatus Omnitrophota bacterium | reverse complement strand
GGCAAAGAAAAATAAATAATTTTAACTTTTGCAATTTTCAATTTGCATTTTGCACTGAATATTCAGAAAAAACAGACGTGGTTCACTGAATATTTACTTTAAAATGTGCCGTTTGAGAGTTGAAAAATAGAAATGGATAATTTGATTTCTCTTACAGGGATAGAGATTGGAGAAGGCATTAAAAAGGGCGAGTTAAATGAAAAAGAAGTTTATTTTTTCTTCAAACAGAGGATAGAAAGAATAGACCCTTTTTTAAATAGTTTTGTTGAAAGTTACCCCGGACACTTAAGATGCGAAGGCAACTCTTCTTTGTCTGGTGTGCCTATCGCCATAAAGGATAATATCTGCATAAATGGAAAAAAAATCTCCTGTGCTTCTAAAATTCTTTCTTCACATATTGCGGTTTATGATGCTACCGTAGTAAGAAGATTAAGAATGGCAGGCCTTGCGATTATCGGCACAACCAATATGGATGAATTTGCTTTTGGCTCCTCTACGGAAAATTCTTACTACGGGGTAACGAGGAATCCCTGGAATGCAGAAAGAGTTTCCGGCGGTTCAAGCGGCGGATCTGCCGCGGCTGTGGCAGCGCGCCTTGTACCTTTTGCTTTAGGTTCTGATACAGGGGGTTCTATCCGGCAGCCATCGTCTTTCTGCGGAGTAATAGGATTCAAACCTACCTATGGACGTGTTTCCCGTTATGGGTTGATTGCTTTTGCCTCAAGCTTAGATCAAATTGGCCCTATTGCCACAAACTTTATTGATTGCGCTTCTCTTTTAAATGTAATCTGCGGGGCTGACTCAAAGGATGCTACTTCGGCTTCACAAGAGGTGCCCGATTTTACTAAAAGCTTAATAGATGATGTGCGGGGTATAAAGATAGGAGTGCCGAAAGAGTATTTTGGGCAAGGATTGGATCAGCAAACAAAAAAGGCAATAGAAGAAGCTTTGGAGATTTTTAAGCAGAAGGGAGCGCATATTTGTAAGATAAGCCTGCCACACACAGAATATGCTGTGGCCGTTTATTATATTATTAGTTCTTGTGAGGCAAGTTCTAATCTGCAAAGATTTGATGGGATAAAGTATGGATATAGAAAAAGATTCAGAATTCAGAATTCAGAATTCAAAAATTCTTTAAGTGAAATGTATAAAGAAACAAGGGGGGAGGGATTTGGAGAGGAGACAAAGAGAAGGATTTTTTTAGGTACTTATAGCCTCTCTAGCGGTTATTACGAGGCTTATTATTTACGAGCCCTTAAAGTAAGAAGATTAATAAAAAATGATTTTGATAAAGTTTACCGTGAAGTCGATGTAATTTTTACTCCTACTTCTCCTACCCCTGCTTTTAAAATCGCGGAGAAAATTACTGACCCTCTAAGTATGTATTTATCGGATGTTTATACTATCTCAGCAAACCTAGCCGGGCTGCCGGCAGTATCTTTTCCTGCTGGATTTACCAAGGAAGGATTACCTATTGGGGCGCAATTTATCGGAAGGGAATTTGATGAGGCCACTCTTATAAGAGCAGGATTTAGCTATCAATGTTCCACAGATTACCATAAGAAAATCCCCAAGATTGCTCATGAAGGAACTTGAAATAGTAATTGGGCTTGAGGTTCATGTGCAGTTAGGCACTGAGTCAAAAATTTTTTGTTCTTGTTCTACGAAGTTCCAAAGCCTGCCCAATACAAACATTTGTCCAGTCTGCTGTGGATATCCCGGGGTGCTGCCCGTTTTTAATAAAAGAGCATTAGAATTAGCGGTAAGAGCCTGCCTGGCAATGCAGTGTAAAATAAATAAAAAAATCTACTTTGAGAGAAAAAATTATTTTTATCCCGACCTACCTAAAAATTATCAGATTTCCCAATACAAGAAACCTTTGGGTGAGGAGGGATTCCTAGAGCTACCAACAGGCAAAAAAATAAAAATAGAGAGAATACATCTAGAAGAGGACGCGGGAAAGTTAATTCATAAAGAGAGCCATTCCTTAGCAGATTTTAATCGTAGCGGTATCGCTCTTTTAGAAATTGTCTCTTGCCCCGATATAGGTAGCCCCCAAGAAGCTTTTGATTATTTAGGTTATCTTAAACTTTTTCTTCAATACATAGGCGTTTCTAACTGCGATATGGAGAAGGGCAGCTTGCGTTGCGATGCTAATATTTCTTTAAAGAAAAAAGAGGCAAAAGAATTGGGAGTGAAGACAGAGTTAAAAAATATGAACTCTTTTAGAGGAGTTAAAGATGCTTTGGAGTATGAAGTGAAAAGGCAGGAAAGCAGGATTCAAAAAGGAGAGGAAATCTTTCAGGAGACAAGATTGTGGGATGTGGATAAGCAGAAGACCGTTGCCATGCGTACCAAAGAAGAAGCGCGGGATTATCGTTATTTTCCCGAACCTGATCTATTAGATTTTTTTGTATCCGATGAATTTATTAATGAAGAAAAAAAATTTATCAAAGAGTCGCCTTGTCAAAAGAGAAAAAGATTTCTAGCTGAATACGGACTTTCCGAAAAAGAAACCGAGATCTTAATTGCTAATCTCAAGATGGCAGATTTCTTTGAGCAGGCAGTTAAATTTTATCCTAAACCTCGAGAAATATCCAATTGGCTCATAGGTCCTTTCCTAGAGCTTCTAAATTCTTTCTCCGATAAGACCCCTCCTTCAAAGGTATCAGGAGGGTCTACTTGTGCCCGCCTGTGCCCGCAAGGGTATGAGGGTATCCCTATGGATAAATTCAAGGCAGTAAAGATTACTCCGGCGAATTTTTCTAAAATAGTAATATTATTTTCTCAGAAGAAAATCAATAATTTAGCGGCAAAAAAGGTTCTTTCTTTAAGTATTGCCACTAATAGAGATATAGATGAGATTATTGAGAAAGAAGAGCTTCTTCAGGTATCATCAAAAGAGGAATTAATTAGTTTTGTAGAAGAAGTGATAAGAGATAACCCTAAGCCGGTAAAAGAATATTTAAATGGTAAACTCCCGGCGATAATGTTTCTTATCGGCCAGGTAATGAAAAAGACTAAGGGCACAGCGAACCCCCAGGTGGTAAAAGAGATGATCGAGAAATCTTTTAAAAGTAGACAGTAGTAAAGATATAGGATATAGTATAGCTGTATGGTATATCGAAAAAATGGGAGGGAAAAAATGAGAAAAAAAGTTGTAGTTTTTGGGGTAATTTTAGGGATAGCCTTTTCTTCTTATTGGGTAGGTTTCTCTTTAGGAAAAGAGAGAGATGCTTTCTATAAAGAGCTGGATATATTCGCTGAAGGCTTAGCAGTAATTGATAAGAAATATGTTGAGAAGGCAGCGCCTGAAGATTTAATTTATGGAGCGATGAAAGGGTTGCTTTCCTCCCTTGATCCTTATAGTCAGTTTCTTACTCCCGAAGAATACAAAGATCTTCTCGTAGAGACAGAAGGCCAATTTGGAGGATTAGGTATTGAAATTACCATAAAGGATGGGTTTTTAACTGTGGTTTCCCCAATAGAGGATACTCCTGCCTGGGAGGCAGGAGTAAAGTCAGGCGATATTATTGTTAAGATAGATGGAGAGTTGACCAAAGGGATTACCTTGCATAAAGCAGTTAAAAAATTACGGGGAGAGCCAAACACAAAAGTTACCATAACCGTCTTGCGGGAAAAAGAAAGAGAATTAAAAGAGATAGCTATCGTGCGAGGAAGAATAAAGATAAAAGATATTAAAAATGCAGGCATTTTAAAAGACAACATTGGCTATATAAAGATTGCTGAATTTAGAGAAACTACCTCTCGTGATTTAGGTAAAGCTTTAAGCGAAGTAAAAAAGGAAAATTTAAAAGGTTTGATCCTTGATGTAAGAAATAATCCCGGAGGCTTGCTCCATTCTGCCATAGGGGTAGCCAGTAGATTTTTGGAGACCGGTAAGGTGGTCGTTTCTACTAAATCAAGAAGTGAAGAGGAAAGTACGTATAAGTCTTTACCTGAGGTAGAAAAATATTTAAACATCCCCATCGTAGTTTTAATGAATAAAGGCAGCGCTTCAGGGAGTGAAATTCTCGCTGCTGCCTTAAGAGAAAACAATCGGGCAATTCTTTTGGGAGAGGCAACCTTTGGCAAGAGTTGCGTTCAAACAGTAGTTCCTCTTTCTGATGGTTCGGCTTTGCGCATTACCACTTCTAAGTATTATACTCCTTTGGGGAAAAGTATCCATGAAAAGGGAGTTGAACCGGATATTTCAGTAAGTAAAGAGGAAGCTGAGAAAAAAGAGGATGTTTTTGACCAATTAGAAAAACCGAAAGAATTCGATTACGAGAAAGATTATCAAATTGTAAGAGCATTAGATTTGATCAAAGGACTTCTTGTATTAAGTAGTAAGGAATAAGGATTAAGGTAGAAGTAAAAGGCGAAACATGGAATGTATACTTTAGGAGTGGAGACTTCTTGTGATGAGACTTCCTGCGCTATTTTAAAAAACTATAAAGTTCTTTCCAACATTACATTATCTTCTCTAGGAGAGCATAAAAAATACGGGGGAATTATTCCTGAAATTGCCAGCCGCGCTCACCTTAACAACATTGATAAGGTTTTAAATATTGCCCTAAAACAAGCGGGAGTCCATTTAAGAAACATAGATTTAATCGCTGTTACGCATAAGCCTGGTTTGATGGGAGCGTTAGTGGTAGGGCTTAATTTTGCTAAGGCCTTATCTCTTTCTTTAAATAAACCTTTCCTGGGAGTTAGTCATCTACACGCTCACCTGTTTTCTTCTTTTTTAAACGATGAGAAAAATTTCAAATTTCCTCTTTTAGGGCTGGTAGTTTCCGGAGGCCATACTTCTATTTATCGCTTAGGGGATTTTGATAAGATAAAACTATTAGGACAAACCTGCGACGATGCCTGCGGAGAGACTTTTGATAAAGTAGCTAAAGCCCTAGGTTATGGTTATCCAGGAGGCGCGGTTATTGATCGCCTTTTTAATCCTAAATATAAAAATTATTTTGCATTTAGGTGTGGGAGAATCGGTTTAAATTTATCTTTTAGTGGAATAAAAACCGCTGTTATTTATAAAAAGATGGAAATAGAAAAAAAAGGAATTTTAAAAGAATCAGCAAAAATAAGATTAATTTCATCTTTCCAGGAAGCAGCAGTAGGAGCAATAGTCCAAACTATTTTAGAAGCAGTAAAGAAGCACAAGATAAAGAGAGTGATTTGCGGAGGAGGAGTTATGGCTAATAGGTATTTAAGACAAAAATTGGCAGATAGCGCAAAGGAGGGGATAAAATTTTTAATTCCTTCTCGTGAGTATACTACTGACAATGCGGCTATGGTTGCGGGTTTAGGATTTTATTTGTATAATAAAAAGGGTATAAAGAGTAATTTAACTTTGAAAGCAGAAGCAAATTAAGGGAGGTGAAGTAAATGATTAAGCGCAAAGAAGAAGAAAAAATTCTTGATGTTAATGCTGCCATGCAGGGAAGTTTAATTTTTTCTGATCCCGTAAATTTGCGTATTAGCGGTAAGTTTGACGGAAATCTAACTACTAAAGGCAAGCTTATTATCGGAGAGAACGCCGAGGTAAATGCTGATATTGTGGGAGAAAATATAGCCATAGCCGGCCAGGTTAAGGGAAAGATAAAGGCGACAAGGACAATTACTTTACGTTCTACTGCCAATGTTAGCGTTGATATCGAAACTCCCAAGATTTCTATTGAAGAAGGAGCAACTTTTAATGGGAGGTGTAAAATGGTTGAAGAGAAAATGTCCCTTCCCGAATTAGCTGATTATCTTTCTATCGAAGAAGAGAAAATCAAGGATTGGGTTAATAATGATAGAATTCCTGCAGAGAGAGATGGAGAGAAGTTATTGTTTGACCGTAAAAAAGTTGAAGCCTGGATTTCTCATAACCGTTAAAGAAATTTCTGAAAAAGCCAGAGGTCTCGAAATAGTTTTTTAGAGACCTCTTAAAAACAAAGATGAAAGAAAAACTCCTTACTACAAGAGAAGTATCTCAGATTTTAGAAATTTCTGAAAAGGATATCATCGATTTGGCCAATGCTAACCTTCTTCCTTGTTTTAAAGTAGCGGGAGAATTTTTAAGGTTTAAGAAAGAGGATGTTGCAAGGATTAAAGAAACAATAAGAAAAAAGTATAATCTTGGTGCAGGAATTTATCAAAGAAGAGAACGGATAAGGGATTTCTTTTACTTTAATAATTTTTATATTATTTGTACAGCAATAATTATTTTTTTTCTTTGGATAATATTTAAGGGTATTTATTTCTAAATTTACCCCGCCCCTCGTAATGCCTCGTGCTTTATTAGTACGAGGGGCGGGGTTTCCAGTTTCATTCAGAGCATTGGCGGTGTAGCTCAGCTGGCAAGAGCAAACGGCTCATACCCGTTATGTCGGTGGTTCAAGTCCACTCACCGCTACGTTATATTTAATCTTTGGATAGTGTAAAGTTGTATGTTTACGGGGATAATTAAAGAAGTAGGCAGGGTACAAAGCTTAGAAAGAAGGGGTTCTTTAACCAAATTGGGAGTAAAGTCTAAAATAGTTTATCAGGAAGCTAGGAGTTCCGATAGTATTTCTCTTAACGGGGCCTGCCTTACCTTAATATATAAAGAAAATGGGATACTTATTTTTGAGGCAGTAGAACCAACCCTAAAAGTTTCTAACCTTAAAAGATTAAAGAGGGGTGATTTTGTGAATCTAGAACCTTCTTTAAAGGTGCAAGATAAATTAGGAGGGCATTTTGTTTTAGGCCATACCGAGGCAGAGGTGAAATTAAGAAGGATAATAAAATATAAAGATTATAGGCGGTTAGAGATAGAGCTGCCGGCATCATTTAGAAAGTTTATTTTAGAAAACGGTTCAGTAGCGTTAGAGGGAGTATCTCTTACTGTAAAAAAAATCCTACCTCGTTATTTTAATGTAGATATCATTCCTTTTACCTACGAAAATACAAATCTAAAATATAAGAGAGCGGGAAGTTGGTTAAATATAGAGTTTGACTATCTTCTTAAACAAGTTATAAGTAGTAAGCCTTAAGTGGTAAGTTTTAAGTCGAATTATTCGGGGGGTAGCGCAGTCTGGCTAGCGCGCAACGTTCGGGACGTTGAGGTCATGGGTTCGAGTCCCATCCTCCCGATTAAATAGGGACAGCGACCATTTTTATTTGACAAATTATCACCGCGGCTAAATATATAGAGAGAAATCCTGTGCGGGCGTAAATAGTCAGTAAAGTACGTTTTATTGCAAAATGCAAATTGCAAAGTGAAAAATGCAAAATAAACTTAAAAGAAATAGAAGAAATAATAGAGATTATTGCAAAATTAGTAATTACGGCAAAGAAAAATAAATAATTTT
>JAHJHM010000104.1 GCA_018823915.1 Candidatus Omnitrophota bacterium | reverse complement strand
AATCGCGCACATCTTATTACTTTCCTTGCGGGAATTCCTTTTAGGATAGGATGGGATAAAAAGATGGGATTTTTGCTTTCCAAAAAGATTCCTCATAAAAAGCAGGAAGGCAGAAAGCATGAGTCGGAGTATACTCTGGATATCTTAAGAGAATTACGCATTCCCATTGTGGATAAAACTACATATTTTCCTTTTAAAGAAAAGGCAGGCAAAAAAGTGATAAAGTTGCTTTCTACGTCAGGATTAGAAAATGGCGAAAAATTTATTGTTATTCACCCTTCTGCTTCCTGTCCTTCTAAAAGATGGCCTTCTGAGTATTTTTCTCAAGTAGTTCGATTGTTAAAAGAAAAAGCAGGGCTAAAAATAGTGGTGGTTAGCGCTGCAATGGAAAGAGAATTCGGAGAACAAATTATAAGAGAAAATGAGGTTGTAGATTTAAGAGGAAAATTAAATATTTCCGAGCTAGGGTTTCTTTTTAAAAAGGCAGCGCTATTCGTTTCCAATGATTCCGGCCCTGTGCATATTGCTGCGGCAGTAAAAACCCCGGTAATATCTATTTTTGGGAGAAAAAATATGGGGCTTTCTCCTTTAAGGTGGAGGCCGCTCGGCGAAAAATCTTTTTATTTACACAAAGATATAGGCTGCGGCAAGTGCCTTGCTCACAGATGTCGGAGAGGATTCCTATGTTTAAGGGAAATTAAACCTGGCGAGGTAGCCGAAAAGGCACTTCTTTTATTGCAGTAAATTTATGATGTCTCAATTTGTATATGATGTAATTATTGTAGGAACAGGCCCTGCAGGTTTGACTGCCGGTTTATATGCGGGAAGGGCAAGACTAAAAACTTTATTAATTGAGGGTGTTTCCACGCCCAGTCAAGTTGTGGTAACGAGCCATATAGAAAATTACCCTGGTTTTCCTGAGGGTATTGGAGGTTTTGAACTAATTGATAAATTTAGGAAACAGGCGCAGGCCTTCGGTGCAGAATTTTTTGTTGGCGATGTACAAAGTATTCAAGGATGTACTTATCAGAATAATAAGGTACGGCAAGTATCTTTGGAAAATAAAATATACAATTCTTTATCATTGATTATTGCTTCTGGAGCAAGGCCTAAAGAATTGGGGGTAAGTGGTGAGGAGAAATTTCGTGGAAAGGGAGTTTCTTATTGCGCGGTGTGCGATGGAGCATTTTTTAAAGATAAAGATATTGTTGTAATCGGTGGCGGTAATGCTGCTGTAGAGGAAGCATTGTTTCTAACTAAATTTGGTAAAAAAATTACCTTAATACATCGCAGAGACAGATTAAGGGCAGCAAAAATTTTGCAGGAAAGGATATCTTTAAATAAGAAAATAGAAATTGTCTGGGATTCAGCGGTATGTGAGATTTTAGGTAGTCAAAAAGTGGAAGCAGTCAGAATTATGAATCTTATAACTAAAAAAGAAGCTAAAATTTCCTGTGACGGTGTGTTTATTTTTGTTGGATTATTACCTAATACTAATTTTGTCAGGGATGTGGTAGAACTGGATAGTAATGGCCATATTGTTGTTGATGACAAAATGGCGACATCTCGTGAGGGCATATTTGCCTGCGGTGATTGCCGAAAGACGCCTCTTAGGCAGATAGTAACTGCTTGCGGTGATGGTGCGTTGGCGGCGTATTCTGCCCAGCAGTATGTAGAGGAATCAAAAGGAGTCGCATATAAGTAATTTTGTAGAAAAAGAGTTAGTCGTGCAAGGGGGGACGTAGTTAGATAATCAGTTATTGACAATTGAAAAATGTTAGGTTAGCCCTTGAAACTTGAAATCATTTGTCTTACATCACGTCAAATTGCATAGGGTTAGGTTTTTTCTTTAAATTCCTACCGATATGATTCACGAGTTCCGCGAGTTCCGGGGACGGTTCCCTCATCTCTCCACACTTACCATTTTTGGTTTGCCGTTTTTTTTGAGGTTAGGTGAGGATGAAGAGAGCATACTTAATTTTGTTAATCTACCAACAGAAGAGAGTTTTTCCCTCCAAATTTCTTAGTAAAAAAGCTTTATCCTTGAAGAAATAGTGGTAAAATTAAATGACGAGGGAGATGAGGAAGGAATAAAGACGTAAAGTGATAGCTTAAGACGTTGGTGCTATTGTGTAACAGCGCCATTATACGAGGAGGGAGAGACTATGGAAAAGAATCCGAAAAAACTTTCTAAGGTCAACACGAAACAGGAAATGATAGAAGCATACAATGCACTTTTACAACAACTGCAGGAAAGAGAAAAAACCGAATTAAAACCAGAAGAAAAAATGCAGGAGAAAAGGGATAAAGAAGCTGTTGCGGTTGCTGATGTTCTTTCATCGGAGAATGTAATTCAAGGTATCGGAAACTTGAAGATGGAAATAGGGAAAATGCTTACTCGGATCCCGGATATCTTAGAGGAAGAAGTTAATAAGTATCAAGGAATTAAAGAAGCAATTGGGATTAAGGAAGAAACGCTCCGTGAGATATATGATATTGAGAAAACTGCACAGACGCTTAACGCTCTGCTTGAAGCACAAGCACAAAAGCGCGAAGAATTTGAAAATGAAATGGTGGTTAAAAGAGAACAATTTAATCGCGAAATGCAACAGCTTCGGGGAGAGTGGGAAAAAGAGAAAAAACTTTATGAAGTAGCGCTTAAGGAACAAGCGGCGGAATTAATGAAAAAACAGCAGAGAGAAAAAGAAGAGTATGAGTATTCTTTTAAGCGAGAACAGCGTCTGGTTAAGGATAAGTTCGAAGATGAAAAGGCAAAAGTCGAAAAGGCACTTCGAGAGAAAAAAGAGACTATGGAAAAAGAATTGACTGAAAGAGAAAAGAGTTTAGTTGAGCGGGAAGAAGAATTCAATGAGCTCCGTAAACGAATAAATGCTTTTCCTAAAGAACTAGAAATAACTGTTAGCAAGTCTGTAAAAGAAACAACTGAGAGGCTGCTTGCCGAAAGTAAAGCTAAAGAAGATCTCTTTAAGAGAACATTTGACGGGGAACGTAACGTTTTTGTGACCAAAATTGAAGCCCTTGAAAAGAAGGCTAAAGAGCAAGGCGATCAGATTACTAAACTTTTGCAGCAGCTGGAAAAAGCGTACCAGAAAATAGAAGATATTGCGGTGAAAACAGTGAGTGGCACAGACTACAAAGTGTTATCAAGCCTACACCAATCAATAATTGAGGAAGTAAAAAAACAAATGCAAGATAAGTAATTTTGACATTCTTTTTCTGGTAAGCTTATAATGTTTTATGAAAATAGTTGATATTTATATAGTTGTGAAAGGGAGGTTATGCGAAAATTAAAATTATATCTTGATACTTCTGTTTGGAGTTTTTTCTTTGCCGATGACGCTCCTGAAAAAAAGGACATAACTAAGGGATTTTTTGAGTCGGTTTCTGAAGGGGCATATGAAATATTTTTTTCTGAAATAGTTATCCGAGAACTTAATAATGCCCCAGAGCCTAAAAGGACATCTTTTGCTAAATTACTTGAAAAGTTTAATCCAACCAAATTAGAAATTACCGATGAAGTAGAAGAATTGGCCAGTCTATACATAGAACGAGGAGTTGTGCCTATAGCTAAGAGGGATGACGCTTTGCATGTAAGCATCGCTAGTATCTATGAAATGGACGCCGTTATTACCTGGAACTATCAACATTTGGCCAACCTAAGGAAGGCAGAGGTTTTTAATGGTGTAAACCTTGAGCATGGGTTTACTAAACACTTAGAAATAGTGACTCCTATGGAGGTGAGTAGATATGAAAATTGATAAGTCATTACAGGAAGTATGGGATTGGAAGGATCGGGTTTATCAGGAAACGAAAGATCTTTCTATGAAGGAGACTGTAGAAAATATTCGTAGAGCAGCAGAGGGGTTTTTTAAGAAATATAACCTTCATTTCAAAACCTTTCATCTATTGCAAAAGTAAAAAGGTGTTTTTGGAAGACCTGAGGTAAATAGTCAGTAAAGTACGTTTTATTGCAAAATGCAAATTGCAAAGTGAAAAATGCAAAATAAACTT
>JAHJHM010000103.1 GCA_018823915.1 Candidatus Omnitrophota bacterium | reverse complement strand
TGATATCGTTGTCAATTCTTCGGAAGATAGCATAGTCTTTTATTCTTTCTTTTCTCTTAAATACAGTGTAGCCTTCGCTTGTAAAAATGTCAAGATTTTAATTCTTATAGAAAGATTCAGCAGCTTTAGGAATGCAGGTTATGTAAATGTGTGCGGCTATAGTGAAATTTTTGCCGCCTCGCCGCTGAGGAAAGAAGCAGCATTAAATTTTGTTATAAAGCTCAAAAATTATGCAGTTGCTTCTACGTGGGGATTGATCACGCGGCAGGTTTCATTTAATAGTTTTTCAATATGGACAAAGATAAAAGGTTGGTTGGCTTCTCTCTGTTTTTCATTGACTCTTTTACTCCACACATTGAATTCAGGATTATTATCAAGAAGAAAAACAACTTGTGCGCCAGGTGGGATCTTATCAAGGATTTCAGAGTGCATAAGCACATATTTGTTGAATTCGAATCCTAGTTCCTGGTTTAATTTTTCAAAGTCTTTGCTATCTACCATCATTTTGAGCCACCTCCTTTATAAAATGTTCCTGATAAAGTTGCCAATTATTTTTAATGTCTTCTTCAACAAAGGTCAAAGCCTCATTATAATTGGAATAGAAAATTGGAGTTTTATCAATCCTTCCATCTGGATGCAGATAGTCGCGGTGGGCATAGCCATGAGCAGTGTCATATCTTACCACGGCAAACCACTTCTCGTTTATACATATTTCCAATTGTATAACAAATTCAAGAACCTTCCTATGATAAATAAGGTAAGATTGCCGCACCCGCGCAGCATCAGTATAACGTCTGATAAAATCTTTGCGTTTAATATCCATCTCAATAGAAGTTTAGCAAAAATAGCTGAGCGTGTCAAGGTTTCCTCAATCAACGAAATAGGGGACATAAACGACGTACAACGAAATATTGCCGCCTCGCCGGTGAAAATGTGTGGTTATTTTAGCAGGGAAAGTTTAGCTAAAAATTCCTTGGCAGAAATAATAGGTATCTCAGCGTACGACTTAAGTTCTGTCAAATGCTTGTCCCCTGAGACGATAAAATTAGCTTTAGCTGTTTTAGCGGCATGGAGAAAGTGGTCGTCAGATGGGTCATCGTTAATTATAATAGTAGGGTTTTTCGGGGGAGAGACAAATAGTGCGTTTTCTCTAATGAGTTCTATTAAGCGAGACTTAGCCTCTGGGTCAATGATTGAAGCTATTTTGGGACGGTTTACTACTTCCAGCAATTCATTAAAGATTGGTGGAGACGAAACGAGCGTAAATTTAGCTAATTTAAGAGCTTCTCGGATAGGTACTAGCTTAGAAGGTAAAAGTGAAGAGATAAGGATATTTGAATCAAGAACGACCTTGAGCATATTTTGCTTTTCTAACAGCGGCAATTTCTTGGGCTATCTCTTTTTCGGTAATAGGGTATTTTTGGAAACGTCCATTGATTCTTTTGAAGAGTTCACCCCAGCGCTTTTGACGAGTTTCTTCCTCAAGTTTGCGTACCAAGCGCAATTTGAATCCCAACGGCATACTTTCTACTATTTTTTCAATTTCTTTTTCGTCCACATTGAGAGTAAGTTTAGTGGTCATCATCTCCTCCTTTCTTACATTTTAACTATAGCATTCTTTCTTAGTTATGTCAAGAAATCCACTCATGTAGCGGAAGGATTCGTTGCCGCCTCTCCGATAGAAGGAGATTTATCTAGTCAAAGGAATAAAGCTCCAGATAAGATCGAAAGCGCCAAAGAGCTATATCATATAGCCATTAATAGAGATTATTCACGGTTTCTTGATGCGGAAAGAGCTGATAGGCAAGATGTTCCGCTAAGAGCTATGAGCAAAGAGCAAAGAACTAAAATCAATGTCGCCTCGCCGGTGTGGGGTAATTTATTTACAACATTTTCATCTCCAATGGGTTCTAAAGAGTATCCCTATTTTCCTCCTACATCTAAGGCGCCAATAAATTCATTTGTGCTTAAAACCACCCGCAAATTTTTCCTCCCACAATTCTTTTCTTACCTTTCGCATTTTATTGATAGCTTGTTGCAGAGTCATTCCTTGAAAAGGAGAAGGGGTTTTAGCCGCCAACTTTCGAGCTTTTTGCAAGTGTTCCAAGGCTTCTTGAATATCTTTTTTCATAGCTTTTCACCTCTCAATAACAATTTTGGGATTATTGCATTTCCTCCCAATTTCAATATATCATTATCTTGTAAGGATGTCAGGGAGAAGGCTGTTTCGCCAGTTATCAAGCAAAAGACGCAGAGAACTGTCACCTCGCCGATTATTTCCAATCGGCAATTTTTTATAGAGAAATGTAGCAATATCCGTATTTTTAAACAATTGATTTTGCTTTGGAAAAAATATTTAAAGAAAACGTTCTATCTTCACTGTTCAGAATTGGCTTTCTTTGATCTTATCGTAGAATATGGTTTATTTTTATCTTGGGATAGACCAACGCTTCGTCCTTATATAAGCACTGATAAATTAGGAAGAGGACTGTCAAGTAACATCTATTTAATTCTCGATATTCCACGAAAACAAATTTCAGTATACTACGAAGATTATTATGTAAGAAAGGGGAAAGAAGCGCATCTACCACAGAAACTTCAGCAGAAGTTATACAGAATAGGTCAGGAGTATAAAGATGATTATGTTAGATGGAAAGCGAATCTTTTGTTGGAACAAAATGAAAGTGGCAGATTAACTTGGGTTTCGTTAAATATGATTGATATTGAGGAGACACTAAAGGTTAATAAGGGTAGGTTAAAAAAAGAAGATTTGAGACATTTAGAACAGCAACTAAAGAATATTAATTCCGCCGCTTCGTCTGTCCGCGCCGCCTCGCCGTTGGAAATAAATACGGGGGTTGTCCCCATTTTCCCCGACATTGCTTTATCCGGCCGCAAGCGTGATTATAGAGAGGAAATACCTTTTAATTGTAGGCAGAAGTATGGAGGAATAGGAAGGCGGCCGATTAATGAGGAGGAATGGAAAAGAGTAAAGCCAATCTTGGCAGAATTTAGCCAAAATCAAAGCATTGACCGTTCAGTTAGAGAAAAGGCAGGAGAAATTATTAGAGCGATGGAAGTTTATCTGGAATTTGTTTCCCATGAAGGAGGTAATAAAGCGCCGCCAGCACCAATCTATGCGGCTAACGAAGAACTCTCCTGGCATTGGGGCTATGCTATTTCCTCTTCCCAAAACAACAACCAACCTGCCTTTTGTCTCAGCCCGGATATTTTTAACCTATTTAATATCAATGAACTGTTTCCTACGATAATCTATGAGTTAGGGCATATTGCCGGTAAGAAAGAGGAAGAATGCAGGAAATTAGAAAAATATGCCTTTTTACATAAGATGACCTCTCAAGGGATAGAGTCTCTTCTCCAGAACCAATACCGGGCAATTTATCAGTTAATCCTTAACAGCCATCAGCCTCGGGGGACGCGATGGTCAAGAATACATTACTTTGCCACTTATTTACCGGTTCTGGCAATGCTTTTAACTCCCAAAATGAGAGGTGTTAAGGTTGGCTACAGTGTTTCTTATACTCTTTCAACGGAATTAGAGGAATATACAGAATCTCTTCTGGAATTGTTAGGTACGCAAAATGGTAAGAAGTTTTCTTATAAAAAGAAAGAAGGAGTTATTGCTGATTTGGTTAAAGAAGGGAAGTTAGATAAAGATATAGAGTTATTTTTAAAACCAGTAGGAGATTGGACGATTGATGATTTACGTTATGCCTGCGAAGCAGCGCAGGAGCTGCCCCCAATTTATAAGAAAAAATGGCCGGCATTCGCTAAATTCTGGAATAATTCTTGGTTAAACTCAGCAACAGAGAAAAAGACACCGATTGAGCAAGGGTTTTTTAACAAAGACTTTTCCAAGCTTAAGAGTAAAGATTTATCTCTTAGTGATAAAAAAGTGGCTAAAGCACTTCTCTTAGGGCACAATCTCGTTCATTTTAACAGCGATATTTTTGGCACTGCTTTAGGCTTAGGAGGGCTGCCGGTTGAAGGAGAGAAACTTATTCATTTTAAAGATGACACTTATAGTGATTCTTTAACCGGTTATTTTGAACGAAACGTTGATCTCAGCGCATTTTTAAAGACCGAAAGCTTTATTCAATTAGCTGAAGATAACCAGGCGTGTATAAATTTTGTTTTCCAGATGGCTAAAGCCTTGGCTGTTTTTCCTAATTTGGTTAAACTTTTATCTATTTCTCCTGAGGCCGCTAAGGCCTATAGCCAAGGCAGAGATTTAGAACAAGTAATCAGAGAAGAGAACCCCCATAAATACGGCCCATACCATAAATGGGAGATCGGCCAGATTGATTTTAGTATTTGTTCTCATATAATTCCAGGAGCATTGATTGACCAGCGAAAGGCGGCCAGAGAAAGTGAGTGTGAAAGCATATATGTTTATGATGGAATTCATCGGCCGCAAGACGTAGAAAGCCATCTTGATTTGGCCTTAGAACATGCCCGGCAAAAATATAATCAGCCTTTAAACTGGATATGGAATGCTGAAGGGTATATGGATGACGCTTATGCCCGGCTTCTGGCTAAGCGGGGGATAAGAATGGGGTTTGTGGGCAGGAAGCATTTTGAACGCATAAAGCAATGGAATAATAATTTACCGTTAAGTGAAGTCCGGCCAATAGTTTTTAATACTAAGCATGGGGAATTTATTTTGTGTCCTTATGCTTTTTGGGATAGCTATGCTGATTGGAAAGGAGGCGCTTGTCGCTACCCAAGAGTTACTGATGAGACTTCATATAAGGATATACCCGCCTTAGCTGCGTTATGTCCTGATTGGGTCGAGGCAAAAACGATGGCCGGTCATGTTAATGGCTGCGCGGATATAATTATAGATAAAAATGAGGCCAAGCAATATAATTACTCTTCTTACTTACGGATTATTAATGAATTTACTGATTCGGAGAATCTCGTACATAATTATGTTGGGGCAGCAATGATCTGGCGGGAAAAATTGTTAGTCCTAAAGAGGAGGAATGACGCTTTAATAATGAGCCCCAGCGAAATTTTGGTACTATTGAAGATATTAAAGGATAAGCAGATACCTGCCCTAATTGAGATTTTTTATCTTCCCGCGGGCACCTGGCATGGTGATATAAGCGCCTGGATTGGCGGTTATCCTGAACATCCTCAGATTTATGGCCGTTTGGACAAAACAATTCAATACTTTCTTAGGGCAGGGGTTTCTGAGTTTAGAGCTCCTTTAGAGGAGAAAATAACCGCGCTTATTAACTTAGGGTATTCAACGAGCCAAGCAGTTGAGTTGATTCCACGAATTGATGCTCTTTGGCTGCGGATTTTTTCTGCCCAGGCTAGTTGTTACCCCTGGCATTTTCAAACAGGAGGCAGTGTCAATGTTAATCCTAAGAAATTTACCTGGTATTTCTTAAATCATCTGGTTAAGGCAATAGAAATTGCCTGGGAAATAGGGTTTCCTGTGGATACCTATCGTGAATGTAACCAGGGAAAAACTCCCGGTCTTTCTATGTGGGTAGACGGCCAATGGATTGATTGTCTTCATAAAGATAAAGAATACCTTAATGATGTGGGGAAAGCAGCCATAGATAGAGCGCATTTTGGCGGGGCCGAGGCGTTAAAAACAGCACTCACAAGGGGAAATGACCTTATTAATAAATATTTATATCATTTAGCCAAAGGAGATTCCCAGGCTTGTGAAGCATTGGGGCTATTTACTCAATTAGAGGATCGATTTATCACAGCAAAAGTTGATCCGGCTACTTCTTTGAGGCCTGATTTAAGATTTGAGCTGGGGAGTAAACTGATGGATTTTAGCCAGTTGATGAAGAAGGTCAAAGCAAGATTAAGGAGCAAGTTTAGCGTACCGGAAGTAAAAAAGATAATTCTTTATCCAGAGATAGAGTCTTTTATCAACCAAATAGCGGCGCGCATAGCAGGAATTGGAGCGGGTTATATGATTATTGGTATGATCAAAGACCCTGCCACCGGCGATTTATACCTAAAGATTGCCAGCCGTGATTTTAGTCAAGATTTTTATGAAAGAACTGCCGATCAAGGTAAATCTAAGGAGAGCGGCTCTTTAGAGAAAATTTTGCCCCTAAGGAGTATTTATAATCAAGCCAATGATATTTTGAATAATTCCGGTTTTCTCAAGAAAGGGTTTATCGGCCAGATTAGTATTGCTTCGGATAAATGTGAGCGGGTTACCTTTAGTAGAGGAAGGCATTACCGGAAAGAATCGCCTATCGCCGAGAAAGACGGTCTTCAAATAGATTTTCTTCTGCGCCTGAAATTAGGCAAGAAGGCTTCTTCTTTGTATCGGTTAAATGAGCTTGACCGCTGGGAAAAAACCCTTGATGATGAAAAATCACCATTAAGAAAAGAGATAGAAGGGCTATCCGAAGATAATTTAAGAATACTTATCTTTGGTAGAAAAGGAGATAGTTATCGTTTAACTTCTTATAAGAAAGAAATATATGCTACCTCTTACGGCGGCCTCTTGGGATTATGGTTTGTATTCAGGGACGTAAAAGATCAGGCAGCGGTTAGATACGCGGCTAAACAAGAGGGGGGTAAGAAAAATTATTTATTAAGGTTTCTTGAGAAGGCTTTAGCCAAAGAAGATTTTTCTCAAATTAGGAAGTGGCTTGATGAATTTAGCTTTATCCTTGGGATTAATGAAGAAGAAAAGTATGTAACTTTTGTTGACGGTTTGGGTAAGCTCTTAGAAATATCCGGTGATTTATATCTAGAGAAAGCCGCGGTTGAGCATCTCTTAGGCATTCAAACGATTGCCGAATACAGCAACAAAAAAAGTTTGGATTTCCTGCAAGGAATTATTCATCCCGCCATTGTTTCAGCTTCCCCTGTGGTAGATGAAGAATTTGAACCTGCATTTTCGGTAATACTTTCTTTTAGCCGGAAAAGGGCATTAGAGTATTTAAAAACTGGTGAGGTAGATGAGGGAACTATTGGGGAATTGCTTATTGGAGATAGAAGCCGCTTAATTAAAAGACAAAGAGACGCTCTTTCTAAGATTCAACAAAAAGAATGGAATATAGTACTATCAGGTATTCTTAGTTTTGTTATTAATTTAGACACAACTTTTGAACGTTTTAGCGTAACAGATTCTATAGGGAAAAATATGATAAAAGCTCATCGGATTTTACATGCTTTACCATATCCGCTTGAAGATACGAAGCAACTTTTTGAAAATAGTTCTCAAACGGAAGGCTATAGTTCTATTCAGGTTTTAGAGTCAATTAACGCTGGTGCGTGCCCAATAGAAGAAAACATTGCGGGTAGTTCTATTTCTGCCTCTCCCACAATAAAGGGGATGAAGAATCTTATCCAACCTCGTAGGTCGTATAGAATAATGCGGTCAGACAATGCTGTCTTGAGGGTAGGGAAGAGTACTGTTTCTTTAAAGCAGTTGTTTAAATTCTTCAATGCTAATAATGAAATTAGTTTTTTCAAGAGCCCTTACTACTCTGTGACCGGGAATTTGGGGAAGAAGACTCATACCGCGCCCACTTCGACCTCTTCGGTAAAAATTTCTACATCTTCTTTTGGAAGAGGCAGGTTGTCATCTTTTAAAGAAAGTAAATATAGCTTAATTGCTTCCTTAATATTGCTAATTGTCTCAGAGATGTTTTCTCCTTGTGATGCGCAGCCTGGTAATGCAGGAACAAACGCGCTATATCCAGATGTTTCTTTTTCTTTCTCAATAATTACTTTATATTTCATTTTTTTCACCTCCACATATAGCAATACCACATTGAGGAAAAATTGTCAATTATCAAAACTGAATGTCATGATTGTTTCTATTTTTAAAGCAAAGATTGCCGCCTCGCCGCTGGAGGGAGTAGTCGATAATGGAAAATTGGGATTAGAAGCCGAGAAGCTACTTGAAAAAATAATAAAAGACGACTCTCTTAACCCTTTACAAATAGTACCTTCTAATATAGATATAAGGATACTCTATGTTTTACACAAAAAGGCATTACAGCTTTTTGTAGAAGAAGCAACAGAGTTACTTGTTTTTGCGGCAACTGATATACTGGGATATGGATGTAAGGATTTAGGCATTGCCTTTGCCTTGAGAGATTTGCTCTTAAAGTTAACACGTAAAGAAGCCGATAAACTTACTGAAGTTGATAGATATAAGATTAAACAAATCCCGCAGTTAATAGAATCAATCGTTGACCGGGCTAAGCTTTTTAAAGATTTCTATACTTCAGATAATCCTCTTTTTTGTTTTGAAGAATCAACAGATTCATTTTTCGAACACATTATTCTGCCGCGCTTAGGGCAGGATAGGGTGGTTATTCTTGATTATGCTTTTGGGGCGGGAGCTAAGCTCCTTAGCTGGGTGAGAAAACTTGATGAAAAACTAAGGTTGATTAAAGGCAAGAAACCCAAAATTAGATTGATAGGCATAGATAAATTTCTAAAACTCTATAAGGTAACTAAAGATGAAGTAGAAGGTTATTTTACATCCGACGGTATTCTTAGGCAGATAGTATGTGATAAAAAACCAATGATTGTTCGGTACGATGGAGATAATAGAATTGATAAATTTATCTTGGATGAATATGATGAACGGATAGCTTCTTATGACGAGTCCTTTAACGACCTTATTGCTAAGGCAGAATGCTTAAAGAAAGAATACGAGGAAGAAAATTATGAGGTTTTTTCAAGAGTCTTACCGGAATTAAAATTATACAGAGGTGAAAATGTCTCTGTAGAGATATATGAGCAGGATATACTCACAGGTAGATTTTATCTTGAAGATATTGATGCGATAAGAATGGGCAGCCTGGCAAAATATTTCCATATCAAGGGTAATGTTCAAGCACTTCATAATATGCTAAAAATATTAGGCTCGTCCCTAAAAGATGATGGGGAGATTCTTATAGAAGACGCACTTCATCAGTATCTCGAGCAGGCTCATTGGACAAGAAAAGGTAACAGATTAATAAGAGAGCCTTATTACGAAGCTATCACAGGCCCGCTTTGTGAAGATTCATATTTATATAACATAAAAAGCCCACAACAAGATTATCTGTTTAGAGACATTGAAGTTTCCTCCAGCCCAATACAGCATTCAGGATTCAGCCATCAGGATTCAATGAACCTTATCCGACCGCGTAGGTCGGGTAAAATAATGGGGTCAGGCTTTGAAGCCGGAAATTATATAGCAAGCTCAGCTCTCAATAAAAGAACTAGTCTTTCGGATGTTAATTCAAAAGGTTCGTTACCCCCGGAAGGACGCCTGTTGCTCCCATGGAATATTTACAAAATTAATAAAAGTGAATGGAAAAAATTAGCACCGGCTTTTTGGGAGATTATTAAGGGAGGAGATTTTGAAGAAGGAGGAGATTTTTTCTTTCCTATAGAGATGAAGGATCTTGCTGTAGAGTTTGTTAAGTCAGAAGGCGGCAATAAAGCCGGGCCAAGAATATATATTGCCGAAGGAGAACTCTCTGTTAGAAGTCTTACTTTTCTTGATTCCCAAAACAATAACCAACCCGCCATCTGCCTGAGTCCCCGCATTTTGCAAATATTTAATAAAACCGAGCTTATAGCCGCTGCCTTGAGTGATGTAGGGATATTAAAAGAAATTGCCCAAAGTTGCAAAACAATTCCTACGGTAGCAATCAAAAAGAAAAATAGCAGCTCGCCTGCGGACTCGCCTGTGGAGAAAAAAGAGCGAATGCACATTCCAAAACTTGCCCCCACTATAAAGCGAATGGTAAAACCAGTACTAATTCTCGCGTTGATTCTTCCTTTTATTCTGGAGAGACTGAATATTGGCTTTAATTTGAATTTTAATAAAGTGGACTTTATTCTGCTTGGAATTATATTTTTACCTTTTTTCTCTATAGTTATTGTTGCATTTTTTGCCGACTTCTATTCTTGTTCCGGAACCAATATTTATAGTAAAGTTAAAAACTATCTTCTATATTTAAGTCAAAGGTTTTATATTTCAGTTAGATACCGGCTATTTTTATTAAGATCTTTCTTTACGAACCCAATACGTAAAAGAATAGAAGAAGTTTTGGAAATTATTTTTACCCGGCCCATTGAAGGGGTTTCCTTAGATTATTTGAGAGAGAAGGCGAAGAATACTTTATCTTCAGAAGAAGTGATTAATTTAGCAAATTATTTAGAATTAATGGATATTTTAGAGATAGAGCCTTCTGGACAGATAAAACCCAATCTTTTTCATCGGGAATATTTTTATTTTATTGGTAAACTGTTATCTAAGCAACTAAGTTTACCAATTTCCCATAAAAGAATTTTTAAAATTTCTAAGTTAATCCATGAGAATACACTCTATTCCGGCTTAAGGGATATCTTAATTTATTCTATCCCCATACTCTTGCTATATTTTCTTAAATTTTTCTTATCCGGATTTGATTTTGAATTTTCTAATTTGTTGACAGAGCAGTTACATTTATTTTCCTTAATGCAAATGTTAGTTAACCTAGGCATAATTGGTATAATTCAGATGAAAACGGACATAGGGATGATTGTTCCCATATCCCAGTCAGTTTATATCGCAAGATATAGACAGCTTGGAATGGTAGAAGGAGCGTTTATTAAAGCTTTTAATGACGGAGAGATTCCTTCTGATTTGTGCAGATATTCTTCGGAAAGCATCATTTCTGCGGTTTCTCATGAATGGACACATCTTCTGCAGGGTGAGTTTTGGGGAAGGAGGAAAAATACGAAGATCACTGAGGCAATTACATTACTTTTCTTAGCCCAGAATAAATTTCCTTCGCCTGATTATAAAAAATTTCAAACTCTTCAAAGTAAAGGCCATATTTCCGACTTAATTGAAGCAGGAAGAGAAATTGAAAAAATAGGCTTAGATGATATACAAAAATTGAGTAAAGTAAGAGAAGCCGCTTTTAACTATGCTAATGAGGCTGGCAATATTACAGAGCCTTCTTGGTATTATTGTTATGGCTATATTTTAGGGGGGATGCTTCGGCAAAGGAGTATTGATAGAGGCAATTGGCAAGATTCTTGGGGAGTAATTAATAAGTTGTTAACCAAGGATAATAGCTTAGAGGAGCCGGAGAGTATTCCTTCTACTTTTGGAGAGAAGATATTTAAAATGATATTAATGTCAGGTTTTTGCGTTTTAGGATATAGATTAATAAGCCTACTGCCTCTCAGAGAAGGCATAACGGTGGCAGACTACGTTAATCTAAAAATTATCGGAAGTTTACTATCAGGAGCTATGGGCTGGGTTATAGGAGAATTGAGCACTATATATTATAAACAAAGGAAAGAGTTTTATAAAAAAGAAAATCAGAGTCAAGCGCTGAAAACTCTAAAAGCTGAAAAGGACAAATCGCCTAGTTTTGCCGCCTCGCCGGTGAAAAATAGATATCCGTCCTTACCCACGAATTATTTCGATATAGTAGGTTATTTCATTAATAAATGCTCTAAGAATTTCTTAGGAGTGATTATGGAGATGGGGAAAGCTTTGAGAGAAAGCAGGTCTTTATCGCCGGTTACAATGAAATTAGCTTTGGCTTCCAGTGCAGTTTCTAGAACCATATTATCTTTGGGGTCACGAGATATATCGAGTTTACTAGAGGGAATAACAAATATAGTGTCAGTTTTAAGAAGTTCTTTAAATTTTTCCTCCTTTTCTTTAAAACACCCTTTAAACTTTCCACGAGTAATTACCTCTATTATCTCAGAATATAAAGGAAGAGAAAGAACAGGGGTAAATTTTGCATCAAGAAAGAATTCATATATTTTAGATAAGGTTTTACCTTTACCTATTAAAATACTAATAAATATATTAGTGTCAAGTACTGCCTTTAGCTCTCTGTCCATAAAGTTTTTGCCGCACTTCTTTGCAGGTACGGTTTATCTCTCTTTGAGAGATAGGATTCTTTTTAGTCCGAGATCTTATCTTGGTGATGAGAGAGCCCCAGCGCGCTCTTCGAGTTTCCTTTTCAAACTCTTGAGTAAGTTTAAGCTTTTCTTGGAGAGAGAGTTCCCGAAAGGCCTTGATTATTTGCTTAGGTTCCAGGTCGATAGTAATTTTACTCATTTTTGCCTCCTTTCTGATGGATTAATTGTAGCATCCTGCATTATTCCTGTCAAGAATAACGGAGGGCAGGCAAAGGCTATAGAGTTAGCTCGTAGTTTATTGCCAACAGTTTCTGAGATTGAACAAGGACAGAAGGAGCTAAGGGAAAGAGTAGAAATTTATTATTCAGCAATCAAAAAGGCTGTTAAGTTTAAATATATTCTATCTTTGCCTTCTCGGGAAGAATTAAAACAAGAAAAGATAGCTAAAGAAATTTCTAACTCACCAATTATCTTAGGCAAAGAAAAAATGCCTCAGATAAGCTTTGATTTGGAGGCAAGGTCTTCTTTTCTTGCCAGCAATCGTGCTTACAATAAGGAGTATGAGGGTAAAGTAAAGGCGCTTATTGAGAAATCCAAGAAAAATAGTGAAGTAGTTCAAGTTTGGGGAGAAAAAACCGAAGAAATGGAATTTGATAAAGATACAGAAAACAGGCTGGAAGAGATTTTTCCTGATTTACCTAAGGAGATAAAAATCGCAGGAATTACCCGCAATCACGGCCCTCCGGAATTCAAGGATTATTTTCTTCTTTATGAAGGCAAAGAAAAAGAATGGGTTTTTGCCTACACTTCTCCTAAGGATAAAACCATTTATCTTAGCAAACCTGCCTTAAGCAAACTTCTTACTCTTAGCTACCAGCGCAAGATTCCCCGCGCCCCATCATTTTTTAAAATGCTTATTCAGGATGAGGCTTTACAAGCCGACAGCCAATATCCACCTCTTTCTCTGGAGAAGAACGATCAGGCGTTTATCAGGTATCTAAGGGCTCTTCTTCTAAAAGAAAGAGTTGTTCACTCCCAGGATAAGGTAAGAGTAAAGCATTATTTTGCCCGGCGATACGTTTTTTATATTGCTTCCCGGTTAGTTGAGAATAGGAAAGGGAGTATTCGTAAGTATGAGAAAGGTGAGGTTATTATTAAAGGAGGAAGGCCTTTTGTAAGAAAAAAACACCTTTATCTTATTCTTGATGGCGAAGTTGAGATCAAATTTGATGGTAAAAGTATTCTCTTAAAGGAAGGAGATTTATTCAGGACAGTAGCTTTCTTGCGGGGAGTAGAGAGAATGGGTAACGCCACTGTTACAGCAAAGAAAAAATTAACTTTGGCTACAGTTAATAAAAGACAGTTTGATGAAAAGCTTCCAGGGGATTTTCACCGTTTAGTTTACCGAATAGCCAAGGAACGGGATTATGAGTATAGTTTGGATGCAGAAAGGACGGATTATTTGCGCCGTGACTGGGTAGATGGAATAAAGAACCAAATAGAAGAGGCAAAAAGTTTAGAAGAGGTTATAGAGAAATTAAGAAGATTAAGATGGAAGGAGCCGATAGAGAATGTGCGTCAGTATCTTAACCGCATCAGGGAATATGCCCAGAAGAGAGATGTTTACGGAAGAATTAAGCATTCCCAGCAAGATAACGAAGATTGTCGGATGATTTGGTGGGTTGTCCCCGGTAGAGGCAAAAAAGGCGAGCTAGGAGTTAAGAATGCTAATGATATAGGCTACTGCATTAACAGCAATGCAGTCATTCCTAAATGGCAGGAAATTTTGCGTATTCTCTTGGCCGAGGAGAATCTTTTAGGCCATGGTAAAGGTGTATGGGTTTATGAAAATTATAAATCTGTACTTATTTTGGTAAAGGATAGAAAGAGCCTTGAACATGAATTGGAAAGGGTGAGAAAAAAACTGATTAAAGAAATGGATAAGTTTCTTAAAGGAAAAAGCTGCCTAGGTAAGCTCAAGCATCATTTTGGATTAAACGCAAAATTTAATGCTCTCATTGATAAAGGAATAAACTTGAAATTTGTTATTACCTATGGAGTAAGTGAATGTTTTCGCCAGAGAGAGGAGAAAACTTTGCGCCTGGCCAGCCAGGCTCAAAAAGCCGCTTACATGGCTAGGCTTGGAGATGCAGGAGGACTTTTCTTTAACCAAACAGAATATCAAAAGGCAATGGAAGAGGCAGGAAGACTGCGGCAAGATTTAGAAGGCGTTAAAATCGGAGGCATAGAAGTTCTCACTACTATTTCCAACAACAGCTATGAATACAAGATTGTTAATAAAGAAATGATAGATTTTATTGAGAAGGCGATGAAAGAAGGAGTAGAGCCGAAAGTAGAAATTGATATAGATAAAGCAGTAAAGGAAGGCCTTTCTTTAGGCGTATTTAAAAAGCAGTCGGCCAAAGCGTTAGAGGAGAGGTTTCATATATTTAGAGTAATCCGTTATCTGGAATTGGTGAATATAAATGATTTTCTCTGTGAGTGGTCAGCTTGCCTTGACCTTGCAAAAGAAAAAACCGAAGAAATAGAGCAGTTATTAGGGAAATTAGAGAGGATGGAGCAGGGATTGGATGAATTAGAGAGCTCGAAAGAAACATTTAATACAGCTCACTTAATCAAAATAACCGAATTAGCCGATGAGGCAGAAAGAGTGCTCTCCGGAGACATAAAGATTCCTCAGCTTAATTCTTCATGGGATTTTTATCGTAAGATAGTTGACTTAGCAAGAAGGAGTAAACTTACTTTTATTGGTACGGATGTAAAAGGGTTGGGGGCAAAAAATCGTAATGCTTTAGAAATGTTAGTTCAAGATGTAGAGGCAAATAGAATGAGCTGGGATGAGGTTATTAACGTGGAGATACCGCGGCTTATTGAAGAATTCTTGTATGAGAGCCGCAAAAAGGTGTTTGATCTATGCAAGGAGAGAGGTATCCCCGATGAGTTTTTACTTTTTCTTGTAGGAGGAGATGAATTTGGTTTGGCAGTGCCCAGCGAATATGTAGATAAAGAGTTTCTTCTTCGCATCCGGGAGATTTTGGGGGCAAGAGTAGCTATATCTACTTCTACTCTTTATGAGGAGCGCAAAGAAGATCAGTTAATTCCTGTAATTCCTGTTTGCCTTGCCTTAGTGGATATTTCTGAAGATGGACAGGTGTTTGCTAAGGAACAGGAAAGCAGTAAGGATGAAGCAGCAGTAGTAGAAAACTCCTTGAAAGGCTGGGTTAATCTAGAGACAGCAGGATCTTCAAGTGAGTTGTTAGAAGTGTTAAAAAGTATTGAGGATGAATCGCCAGCAATAGATGTTGGTGGTTTGGCAGGCTCCCCTCTGGCTGCACCCCATTTACACCTACACATTACCACCATGGGTCCGGTTCTAGAGGAAGCCGAAGATAGAACGCTGCAGTGGGATGACATTGAAGAATATCTTGAGTTTTCGGGATTAGAGCTTGATTTGACTACAGGCGAGGCTTGTATAAAAGGAGAAATAAAAGATAGTGTAGGCAAAGAGGGTAAAGACGGCATTATCTTTAAGGAAATTATGGAGAGAGCAGTAGAAAGATTAAATAGCCTGGAGGATGAGATTAGTGGAAATAAAGCTAAGATCTCTGCGTGGGAAAAATTGCTAGGGCTGAAGGTTGATTTTGTCTCCCATTTGGTTGATGAGATTTTTCTTGGTGATGATAATATCCAGGCATCAATTAGTATCATTGCCGCAAGCCTAAAGGGCGGATTGCCTCTTCCTGCGTTAAGCGCCCGTTATGCTTATGTTGATGGTGCTGATCAATTGCAAATCAAGCTGATTCTTCCTGTTGAGCTGGTAAAGAAAGCAATCGAAGATTATAAGAGGCTTTCTATAAAGATAAAGAAAGAAGAGGCAGAAATAGAAGAGTTGCAGGAAGAACTTCGTAAGTTGAGAGCCTTCCAGAAGGGAAAAGGTTTTAAGTACCATGGGGAGCTTCTTGATAGAGAAAGAAAGACAGCAATCAGAGAGCGTGAGAATAGAGTTAGCTCTCTAAGGAATAGTGTTGAGAGCCATATACTTCGTCAAAAGGCTATCGTCGAAATGTTTTTTGAGCGTATCTTTCATGAATTAGGAGAAAAGAACAAAAAGCCCCAAGCAGATACAGAAGGAAAAAGATATGAAAAAGCCTGGGAGAAAGAGCGCAATCAAATTAAGTACGATCTCATCTTGTATAAATTAGGCCACCCCCATAAGGATATTGAAAACTATCTTAAATGGACCGATTCTCATCCCGGCAAGAGCGGCTATTACTTTGCATTTTTAGAGTCACTGGGAAGGATTTTAGAAGCAAAAAAAGAGCATTCTCGTAATATTGCCCAAAAAATCGATTCCCTCATTGACCTTTATCTTAAAGATCACTTCTACACACAAGATGTCTTTGCTCAATCAAACATAGCCGCGATGGGGATGAAAAAAGAACTTCATCTTCTAAAGAAAGGTATTAAGCCAGAAGAATTGAAAATTATAATGGAGTTGTTTGAGAAAAAGCCAGAATTATTAAACAGACTTAAAGATGAAATCAATACTCCTAAGTTTAAGGAGAAATTATCCCCGGCAGATTTAGAAACACTTAACCTGGCATTGGGTTCCTATCCTACAATGTCTAGCAACCAATTACAGAAGCTGGTAGGGCAGAGTAAGAGAATTTTTCTTGCCTTATTGTGGAAATATTTAGATTTACCTCTAGAGGGGTTAGGAGAGTTAAAGGAGGCAAAAAAAGGCAGAGTAAGGGTAATTTATATTCCTGGACATAGTAGCAAGGAAGATTTTGAAAATATCAAGGAATTGTTAGAGGAGGAGCGTAGATTAGCTGAATCTAAGAAGAAGAAATTTATCGCGGTTATAGAAACTACCGGATTAGCGATAGAATCTATGATTGAGGCTTACCCTGAACTCAAAAAAATGGATTTCAATAGTAAAAGATACGAAGAGATCTTTATAAAAAGATTTAAGCGCGCGGATAGAATACATAAAGGTTTATACAGATCTTTTGAACAAGGTGACCGGCATTATGGTCTTGATATAAGTGAGTCTGGGCATTTTGGATTCTTAGATGAATTGTTTACTTATCTAGCAGAAAATAAAATAAAGACTATCCCCGAAGATGCAGGTTATCAACAGTGGTTAGAAAGTTATGGCGCAGAGAATCTTTTTGGATTGCTCCTTCAATCTTTTACGCAAGCAGATTTAGCCTTTAAGGAACAAGAGCCGGCCGCCTACCATAAACTCTTAAGAGCTTATGTGGACTTGAGGGTTATATCCAATACAAGCCGGGATGCAAAGATAGCTAATCAGATAGAAAATTTAATGGTAAAGTATCCAGGGGTGCATATTGTAATTGTTTTAGGTTTAGGACATCTCAAGATGCATGAGAGATTAAGGGGAGCTTTTTATGAGATTGAGCATGAAATGCCTTGTTTTGAATTGTCAGATTTATCACCAGAAGATGAGGTAATTATAAGGGAAATAATCAATAAACCTTTGGATAAAAAAGAAGAGAGGGAAATACTTTTTAGGGTTTTTCCCGCACATTATTTTTATTCTAAGATTAGTGAAGTAGAGCCGGAGACCTATTTAGCTATTAAAATAGCCAGGAAAATAGCCGATAGGTTAGAGGAAGAAGAGATTTGTGATTTGGCAAAGAAAATAAGGCAAGAGCAGGAAGAAAACATTGAATGGAGAGAGTCTTTTTATCGTTGGATGATAGAGAAGGGAAGGATTAAAGAGGAAGAAAGGCATTATTTTGAACCTCAATTGAGCAAGAAAGAGAAAGGCATCAAAGTGGAACAAAACAAGAAGGTTTCTTCTTCTATTAAAGCGAAATTGCTGCCAGGGGCAGAAGATGCCATTGGTTTAGGCATAGATGTAGATAAGGTGCGGAACTGGAGGAAATATCATGGGAATAAGCCTGATATTGAAGAATTAATTAAACTCCCTGGAATAATAGGGCAGTTAGAGAAGGCACTAGAGATTCTTAAGGAAAAAAAGGCATTATTAGCTCCGGAAAAAGAGGAGAATACGGATAAAGTTTCGCATAAAACCGAAAAAATCAGCCGCCATGGAGATGAGCAAGGCAGAGTTAAATCCAGCTCAGCAATTTCTGCTCTTGGCCTTTTCTCTTTTCTTCTCGTTGATGATAATTCAGATGCAGTAGATATTCTTAGAAAGTGGTTAGAATTAGATATTGATAATGTCGAAATTACTACTGCTGGCAGTGGAGAAGAAGCACTGAAGAAATTTAGCGAGCGGGAAGGATACGATGAGGAAGGAAAGAATATCGCGAGAAAGTTAAGTGTGCTGTTTATAGATAAATTAGATATAAATGAAATCATCTCTCAAGCGAAAAAGCTTCTTTCCATTTCCAGCCCAATTCGCAATCAGGCAATCGCAGACAAATATAATATCATTGAGAGATTGATTAGTGAGATTGTAGATGGCTGCTGCCCGAAGAAACAGAAAGGCATCATTGGTAAACTTTGTGATTTACTGGCAGAAGATTTATGTTCTCTTAGTCATAATAGGATAGATTATCGAATAACGTTAGGTAATGTACTTCCTTATCTTAATCCTCAAAGAGAGCCGCGTGATATAGGATATTTTCAACAGATTCTAGAAAGAAAAAGTTTTGAAGTTAAGAGGAGTGAGATATGCAACTTCTTAAATGATGAGCTATTAATCAGGATAAATTCTGATTCTAAAGAAAAATGGACTACCTTGCTGTGGATATTAAATATGCCTTCGGTAATGCGCATGTTAAGAAAACGCAGGATTATACCTGATGAAGATAAATTGCAGGATAGTTATGAAGTGTTGTTAAGATGTGCTAGTGAGTATGATAAGAGAGAAGAAGTGAAATTCATGACCTATTATCTGGCCAGCATCAAGCATAATATCATTTTTCCTGGGTTATTTGAACAGGAATGTATGGAAATAGAAGAAGAGCCTAGTGAAGAGTCACTTGGGCTGGCACGTGTTCTTCCTGCTCACGAAGAAGAGGGGTATGAAATAAAAAAAACAGTCAATGAATTATTAAGCCAGTGGTGGCAGAAAGTTAAACCGGGAGTAAGGATAATTTTAGGGCGAGAAAATATTTCCTGCTTTGAGATAAAGACAATTAAAGAAGTATTTAAAGAGATAAATCATCTGCGCGGAAGAGACAGAAGACTTATCTGGAATAAAATAAAGAGAGAATATCCCTCTTTGGGTAACTATTATGCCTCGCGCAAAGATTTTATCGAATCTCTTTATTTTTTATTTATCGCTTTCTCTGTTTTAAGAGAAGATAAAACTTTTGTCCAAATAGGGGATAAATTAGATATTAGCCGTCAAATGACAAGGAATTATTTTTCAGAAATTTCACTTCTCATTGAGAGCAAATTGAGAGGAATCAAGCCCTACGTTATTGTTGAGATGAGAGAAAAGTTAAAGAAAGCAACAGAAACGCTTCAGATCAGGCCTTCCTGGGAGGCATACTTATTCGAAGAATCTAATAAGAAATCCCTCCTGCTTCAGCGATATAAAGAGGCAGTAAAGAGATTAATAGAAGGGGGAGAAGCAATTTTTCCTCAAGAAAAATTAAGAATTAACGTCTATAAGCAAGGAGCTTGGGTGAAAGAAGTTCGAAATATATTTGATAAGATAAAAAGCATATATTTAGACTTACCATATTGCACTTATTTTATGCGCTTCATCGGCGCTGTTAATACAAATGGTAAGAAGGCAATTATCGCGGAATTTAGGCCTCAAGGCAGAAGGTATCCAGAATACAAGCTAGAATATAAAATAATATGGCTTTCGGGAAATGGAGGAAAATTTTCCCGCGGCGGCAGTATTAGTATTGATGGTAATAATGGAGGAGGCGTATTTTACGTTAATGGCCGCAAAGATAGGCCGGTAGAATTTAAGTTAGCCCAATCCAGCAGCCCGGCATTCACCCATCAAGAAGTAAGCACTCAGCGTATAAAAGCACATACTGTTAATTCTTCGTTTGTTGGAGATGTTTCCAGCCCGGCAAGGAAACAGGCAACAGGCCATAGCCCACAGTCCGTAGAGTTACTATCGACTAGCTTTTCCGCCTCGCCGCTCCTAAGCCGGGAGGAGGTTAAGGAGTACATTAAGGTTAAGGGAGAGGAGTATAAAAGAGGGGAGGTAGAAGGCGCCGGTAAGGTTTGTGAGACATTTCCTGGTGGTAGTAGGATAGATTTTTATGTTGAAGTGGACGATGTCGTTTCAAAAGGAGAAGGTAGATGGATAGATGGTTCTATAGAAGAGAGAATAACTCTTCTGGGAGAAATAAAACCCGGAGATTGTATAATTCGTCGTTCCACAATAAAACAAAAAAGACATATATGGGATATCCTACTACACCGCAAAAAAGAAAAAAAGTTTAGAAATGCTTTAATTTATTTAGTGCTTTTCACAGAAGGAGATGAGATTGTATTTGAAAATGTGGGAATAGAGGGGTGTTGTGGCAGCGGGGAGGTATTAACTTTTTCGAAAGAACATCTAGTTCACATGTCGTATCTTTACCACCTTCGCTTAGAAGAGTATACCACTTCCGCTTCGCCGGTGGGAATAGGTGGGGTGACTCTAATTTTCTCAAGGGATAAAAGTGTGGGTAAGAGGGAGAAGGAAATTATCCAGAGAGTATTTTATGATAGAAATTTTGAGATGATTCACCGGTCTCTTGCTGCCCTCCATCACGTCTATCTGCAAATTGATGACGAGGTAGATGTAAAAGTAAATTATCTGGGTGCGGGGTGGGTAAAGAAGGCCTATCTTCTTGATGTAAATATCCAGAGAGAGGATGAACAGGCTAAAGAGTATAAGATCGTACTCAAAATTCCCCGTATTAGGTTTCTTTTTAATTGGGCGATGAAGCTGTGGATAGGCCAAGTTAGTCAGAGGATGATCAAGGAGTGCCCTGATTTGGCAGTTTCTATTGGATATAGCCGGGAAGGAATAATCACAGAAGAATTCATTGAAGGTAAGAATTTACTTCAGTTAAGAGGGGGGTTGGGAGAGCCAGAATACTTAGCCGCCCAAAAGGAGGCGATTAAAGCTTATATTCGTTTTTATACCGCTTTAAGAAAGACGGCGGGAAGACATTGTTTTATGTATGATCCTCAGCCGCAAAATATCATTCTTAACAAGAAAGGAGGCTGGTGGCAGGCAAAAATTCCTGATTTAGACTTTGTTTTACCGGGATTATCTACTTCCCGTATTTTTCTTCTGCTTCTTTTAAGCGGGATATATGGCGAAAGAACCTGGAAATTTGCTTTAAGCCTGGCGCCTCAGTTTCCTCCCCTGCCGATTATTTTATCTTCTCTGCTTGCTTTTATCTTCGGGCCTTCTCCCCGGATATTTGAGGCAGTAATTGAGGTCAAAGGAGCAAGGGAGGCTTATGAGTTTTTTGACGAGATTACTCAGAGTTTTAGCTATAAATTCTTTCCTTTTTCCCGCTTCCGCCGGATGATTAAAAAATATAAAAGGTTGGCTTTAGCAGAAATGGAAGATCCTAGTTTTGAAAAGAATGGGGACAGCGACCATTTTTCAGAGGAGATTGTCTCCTCGTCATTAATTTATGTTTCCGAACAGATTCTGAAGAAATACGCGATGATAAGCTCGCCGGTCATCTTCAATAGACAGTTTTTTATAGATAGAGAGAAATTAGGGACAGACACTATTTTATCTTTGGGGGTCGTCGCCTCGCCGGCAGAAAGAAAGGTGTCTGTCCCTGTTTATCTTTACGCTGCTTCATCAGGGGCAATGAAACAACAGGATTGTCTTTGGTTTGCCAAGGATTATTTAAACGAGGAGGGGATTGATTTAGAGGAAACAGCTTTTTACAAAGCCGATGAACAAGGACAATTGGAACTGGTAAAAGGAAAGAAGGATGCTTTATATGTGGCAGTAGACCCCACTCTTGCCGTAAATAGATTTTTAGCTCCTTTTGGCAGCAGAATAAATGATTGTAGATTATTGTGTTTAAATAAGAGGCTTTATAAAGAAATTTTTGGAATGTCAACTCCCCATAACAGACAAGGCGTAAGCGCTATTCCTTTAGAGGATACGATCAAAGAGACGGGAATAAGTGCTGGATATTTACCTTCTATTGTTCATGAGGTTACCCACGGAGAGTCGTCTTTATTAAGGAGGTTTCTTGAATTTCTATTAATAGGTTCAGTTATTACTATATTAATGGTGATATTTATAGGAGGAGAATTTTGTTCAACACCTCCGAATTTTATTTTGAGGTTATTCTTGGTAATGTATATAAGTGGCTTAATTTATCTCACTTGTGAAGAGGTGAGGGCGGTAGTTAGAGACAAGAATGAGGTTGTGGGTAATAGAGGGGAGACACTAAATACTATTCTGGCAGATGTCAAACGCAACAAGGAATATCTTACATATTTTCTATCTTGGGTAGTCTTCTCTATATATCAAATAATACTTCCTAATGTGATACCCACCCTTCTCAGTGGTAAGTGGATACGTAAAGCGAGTATTTATCTAGATGTGGTGACAATGGATAAACTTGTAGGAAAAAGCATTTATTCTATCTTCAGGCTGTTGTGGTACTACATAAAGAAGAAAAAGGAGCTAAAGAAACAAGTTCCTTTAGCTAAAAAGAATCTAGCAAATAGATTAGCTAAGGAGATTTTAGATCGGTTAGAGAGAGAAAATCCAATTGTTATTTCTTGTCTGAATGAAAAGGTGGCCTCATGGGATGAAAAGCTGGGCGACAGGCAGTTTACAAACCTAATTATAGAGAAATTCACCGGGGTTTATGAAGAGACCAAGGATCCTCTAGAAGCGATGCGGGTGGTTTTAGCTTTATCTCTAGGGAGTTTTTGGCTTTTAGAAGAAATAACGTCTGATTTAGGAGAAGAGAAGGCGAAAGCAGCCCTAAAGCGCCAGATAGATAAGATCTTTTTGAGTAAAGGAGTTCAGGAGTCCTCGTATAAACTACTTGATTGTTATTGGGAACTAATTACTTCATCTTTAAATTTTCCCTTTCAGCCTGCCGTTTCTGCTGTTGCTTTTGCCTCCAGCCCAATTAAGAATAAGGATTATCCGATAAGCCAAGAATTTATGAATAAATTAAATATCTTGGAGATCAAAGGTGTAAAGATTGCTACCCTTGTTCCTGCTACAGGCGAGATAGCCATTGATTACCCCTATATGGAAAATGGGGACAGCGACTATTTTTCAGAGGAGATTGTCTCCTCGCCGGTGGTCACTGTTTTCGAGAACACACTCCAGCAGAATAAAATCCACTCGGCGGATTCGTTTGATGCAGGATTGAGGGAAATCCTCTTACATTTTAAATCTGATGAATTATCTCCAACAGTTCTTCCTGAGACATATAAAGAGTTTAAACAAAAAAGAGAAGGACAACAGTGCCAATTATTCCCCAAGCCCATCTCCAGCCCAATTTTGCTAGCACATAAGAACGTCGAATCACGAATTCCATCCGTGATCACTTATGCAAGGATATCAATTATAGAAACTTTGCTTACTAGTTTGTGTATAGCGCAACAAGCCCCCCCTGCATTGGAGGTTACAACTGTAGCAGATAGCAAGCCGCCGGTGGTATCAATCGATACAGCAGCAATTAGTCAGATCCCCTTTGAAATCAACTTGCCTTCCTTTTCGCCGGTCATCTTCAATAGACAGTTTTTTATAGATAAATGTAGCACTTTTATCCATGTTTTTAAACAGTTGATTTTGCCTCGGAAAAAATATTTAAAGAAAACGTTCTATCTTCACTGTTCAAGATTGGCTTTGTTTGATCTTGTCGTAGAATATGGTTTATTTTTATCTTGGGATAGACCAACGCTTCGTCCTTATATGAGCACTGATAAATTAGGAAGAGGACTGCCAAGTGACATCTATTTAATTCTCGATATTCCACGAAAACAAATTTCAGTAGACTACGGAGATTATTATGTAAAAAAGGGCCAAGAAGCGCATTTGCCACAGAAACTTCAGCAGAAGTTATGCAAAATAGGTCAGGAGCACAAAGATGGTTATATCAGATGGAAAGCGAATATTTTGTTGGAACAAAATGCAAGTGGCAAATTAACTTGGGTTTCGTTAAATATGATTGATATTGAGGAGACACTAAAGGTTAATAATGGTAGATTAAAAAAGGAAGATTTGAGACATTTAGAACAGCAACTAAAGAATATTAATTCCGCCGCTTCGTCTGTCCGCGTGCCTCGGCGGTGGCGGGTCATTCTGTAAGGGATTCCGGGGACAGAACACTTAATTCGAGGATTGTCTCCTCGCCGCTGGAAAAAGGTGTCTGTCCACTTTTATCTTCTCCTGAGCATTTTGACCGGTTACCGGGAAAAGG
>JAHJHM010000254.1 GCA_018823915.1 Candidatus Omnitrophota bacterium | reverse complement strand
GAAGAAGGAACTTAGTGAACGGTTGTTAAATGAAGAACAAATAATTTTAACTTGCTTGTGCCCGTTAGGGTATGCAATTTACAATTTGCATTTTGCACTGAATATTCAAAAAAATTTAGACGGTATTTACTGAATATTTACGTGCCCCGTAGTTTGATCGAGTGGTATTTATTGAATGGAATTAGCATTTATCCAGGCTCCGGCATGGGGGAGAGACTGCCCGCCTTACACCATGTGCTTGTTGGCGGCATTAGTGCGTCAGAAAGGGCACAAGGCTTATCTTTTTGATTTCAATAATACTCTTTATTATACCAGTCCCACAAAGCATAGAAGAATGTGGGATGATAAAGATTACTATACTTTTTGGGAGCAGAGAGAATCAGTTTGTTCGCTGATAGAGGAAAATAGAGGAATAGTTGATTTCTATATAGATAAAATTTTAGCAAGCGAGGCTAAAATTATTGGATTCACCGTACATTTTAGCTCGGTTTGGGCGAGTTTAGAAATTGCCCGGCGAATTAAAAAACATGACAACCGCCGAATTATCGTTTTTGGCGGCCCGGATTCCTCCCTCCAGCAAAAAGGAAATTATTTAATTAATCAAGAGTGCGTGGATATTGTGGTTTATGGAGAGGGGGAAGGGCCTTTATTTGAGATAATAGATAGAGCGGATAATTTTAGAGAGATAGATAGAATTAAGGGATGTTTGATTTTAAGAGACGGCCGGATTGCAGCCGGAGAATATATGCCGGGAGTAAAAGATTTAGATAGCTTACCTATGCCCGATTATTCCGATTTTAAGGAAGATATCAATTCCCGTACTTATCGCCAACCTCAGCGGTTAGATATTTTTGACAGCCGGGGATGCCCAACTCGATGCCATTTTTGTAGTGAGTGGCAGTTTTGGGGGAAGTTTCGTTCCAAATCCGGGCAAAGGATATATCAAGAAATTGTCTATCACTTGAATAATTTCCCGCAGGTAAATTATTTCTATTTTATTGGGTCGTTAGTGAACGGAAATATGGCGGCGTTAGAGAGGTTTTGCGATTTAGTTATTGATAATAACTTAGGAATCCGCTGGGCCGGCCAGGCAGTAATCCGGCAGGAAATGACCAAAGAATTTTTAAAAAAAGCACATCATGCTGGCTGTACTTGGTTAAGCTATGGCATAGAAAGCGGTTCCCAAAGAGTAGTAAGTACGATGAATAAAAAGTTTTCGGTAGAAATAGCAAGCAGAGTTTTGCGGGATACTAAGGCGGCAGGAATTGCTGTTCAGGCGAATTTTATGTTCGGAATTCCCACGGAAACCAAAGAAGATTTCCAGCAAACGTTAGGGTTTTTAAAAGAAAACAGGGAGTCTATGGATACCATTTTAGCCAGCCAGTCTTTTTGCGTAATTGATAAAGATACTTATCTTTATAATCATGCTAAAAGATTTGGGATTAGAAACAGAGAGCACCACCTCTATTGGGAGTCAAATGAGGGCGAGAATAATTATAGGGAAAGGCAGCGCCGCTATGAGGAGTTTTGTCAATTAGCTTTATCTTTAGGAGTTCCGGAAACTTCCGGAGTGTTGCGAAGCAAACCGGATAAATGGCAGCTATTAGGAGATTACTTTTTTTATAAACGGGATTATCCTCGAGCGATAGAAAACTACCTTAACGCTCAACAGAACGAAAAAGAAACTAAGGGGTTATTAGATAAGTTAAGCCGCTGTTATGAGGAAAACGGTGATTATGATAAAGCAAGGCAGGCTTTAAATCGTAGTTTGCAGTTAAACGAGACTTTTGCGGCTGACGGAGCGCCGGATGAAAAAATAAATCCCGTTAGAAAATGTTCAGACGGGGGATTAGACCCCGCCATCGCAAAAACGGTAGATTCTACTCTGTGGCAAGCCACTGGGTATTTTTCTAACGGGATAAAGCAAAAATTAAGCGGGTTAAATGATTTATCCGCCGGGTTGAAGATGTTTTCTGATTCTAATAGCAACGGTCAAAATTGTCCTGATTTTAATCTTATTGGAAGCGATAAATTAGCCAAAATTTTGCGTTATTTTGCCAGGATCAATTATAAGGGGATTGATTTGGAGAAGGTAACTTCTGATTTCAGCTTTAACGAAAAACAACAATCTATGGCCAGGGCGCTTTATTCCCATGGTTTATGGAAGAAGTTGTCCAACTACATATTAGTTGATGTACAGAAGGCGAGGAAAGAGCCGTTTTTGTTTGGCTACCCTTACTGGTTAATAATTGATCCCTGTAACTGGTGTAATTTGTCTTGCCCATTTTGCCCTACGGGGCAAAGAAGAGGTGTTCGTACTAAAGGCGAGTTAAGTTTTGGTGATTTCAAAACTATTATTGATAAGTTAGGGCCGTATCTAATTCATATAGATTTAGTTAACTGGGGTGAGCCGTTTTTAAATAAGGATATAATAAAGATGATTAGGTGCGCCAAGCAGCACCATATGGATATTAAAATAGATAGCAATCTGAACCATTTGGATGAGAAGAAGGCAGAAGAATTAGTTTTATCGGGGTTAGATAAAATTGTTGTTTCTATTGACGGGTTAAGCCAGGAAACGTATAGTAAATATAGAGTGGGAGGTAATTTTCAGTTAGCAATGGATAATTTAAGGCTCATTATTAAAAAGCGAAAAGAACTAAAAAGTATTAAACCGTATATTACCTGGCAATTTTTAGTATTCCGCCATAACGAAGGTGAAGTTGAGCAGGTAGAGAAAATGGGTAAAAAGCTGGGAGTAGACCATGTAGGTGTTACTAAAGCGTTTATCGGAGATAAGGAGTGGATTCCTTTGAACCCACAATATAGTAATTATAATGCTGATGAAATAATCAGGGATGAAACATCAAACCATTTTAAAACTCCGGAAGAAACATTTTGTCACTGGCCGTGGGAAGCAATAGCGGTTAATCCTAACGCGTCAGTTTCGGTGTGTTGTACGGTGGAAGAGGAGAAAGATGATTTTGGTAATTTCTTTGACCAGCCGTTTGAGAATTTATGGAATAGCGAAAAATACTTAAGAGCAAGAGAGTATGTAAAAGATAAAAAAACAAATGGCCAGGATGATAAAAATATTTGCGTAGGATGCCGGCATTTAGGATTGATTAACGTGGATATTCTTTCCTGCCATTCTTTTTTTGTGTCAAAAGTCAGCGCCAAATAAATTAGTAACTCGCAAATTAAACGAAGTTACATATTAACTAAATTTAGATAGGTGTTAGAATATAGTTATTCTAAATTAAAATAGGTATATATGGGCATTTCAACAAATATTCTCGATAAAGCTTTGATTGAAAGAGACATTTTCCCACAAATAGTAAAGTGGATACCTATTTATTTAACATGAAAGTAGCCCTTATTCAATGCCCTTTATGGGGAACATATGATCCGCCGGTGGGGTTAGCGCAGCTTTCTGCCTGCGTAAAACAGGCCGGGTACAAGGTTTATACCTATGATTTAAATATCAAGCTTTATTTAAAGCGGGCAGCCGCTTATAAAAATGTCTGGGCTTGGGAGCAAGGTGACTTCTGGTTTAAGGAAGAAAATGTTAAGCGATTCTTTGGGGATCACGCTAAAGAGATAAATTACTATTGCCAGCAGATTCTAAAAGAAGATGTGAGAGTTGTGGGGTTTTCGGTAAATAGCGCTTCTTTGTTAGCTAGTTTAGAGGTCGCTCGCAGGATTAAAGAATGCAATAATGATATTATTGTTGTGTTCGGCGGCCCTCTTTTTTTGCGTAAGAATTCTATTGAGGAGATATTGAAACAAGAGTGCGTAGATGTAGTAATCCCCGGTGAAGGGGAAATCGCTTTTGTGGAGCTGCTTAGGGCGATAGAAGCGGAAAGAGGGTTGAATTCTTCTAGAGGTATTGTGTTTAGACGGGGAAAAGATGTTATAGTCACTTCTCCCGTTAAGATGGTAGACTTGGATAGCTTGCCTTTTTTAGATTTAGAGAGTTTGCCTTTAGATGATTATGATGATTCTTCTCATATTTCATTGATGGCTTCCCGGGGGTGTGTGCGGCGCTGCCATTTTTGTAGCGATGGGCCTTGTTGGCCAGGGTATCGGGCGATGAGCGGGGAGCGGATATTTCGCGAGGTAGCATTTTATAAGGATAAATTGGGGGGAAAGTTAGGGCATATAGATTTTTTAGATTTAGTATTTAATGGCAGCATGAAATCGTTAATTGATTTTTGTGATTTAATGATTAAAGCCAATTTAGATTTACATTGGGCGGCAAATATGTATGTGAGGCCGGAGTTGACTTTTGAAGTAATAAAGAAGATAAAGGAAGCAATGGGTGAACATATTCTTTTTGGGATAGAGTCTGGGTCCGAACGGGTTTTGAGATTGATGAATAAATCTTATGATATAAGTGAGGCGGAGAGAATAATCAGGCAGATGCATGAGACGGGGATATGTGTTACGGCAAACTTTATGTTCGGTTTTCCCGGAGAGAGGGAAGAAGATTTCAGGCAAACGCTAAATTTCCTGCGGCGTAATGTGGGTTACCTGCATCGGGTATACCCTTCAAGAACTTATTGCGCTTTAGAGGAATTCAGTTATTTAGAAAGCCATTTAGAGGAGTTTGGTGTTAAACCAAACCCGCCTAATCATTTATATTGGGAAAGTGTAGGTGGGGAAAATACGTATCCTGTAAGGATGGATAGATGCCGCAAGTTTTGTGAGTTAGCCAAAGAATTGGGGATAGAAGTGGGAGCCGGGGTCCAGACTAGTGTAGAGTTGGATGAGCAGCGTAATCTAGGGGATTATTATGAGGCTAAAAGAGATTACAACAAGGCTATAGAATGTTTCCTGAAGGCTTATGAGTTAGATCCTATTGATGGAGGAGTTAAGCAAAAGATTTTTTCTTTTAGCCATCAATTAAAAAAAGGAGAGTTTGTTGTTGATTGTGAGATGAAAGAAAAAGTTATGGAAACTATCCAGCATATCGAACAATTAAATGATGGCAATAAAAAAGAAGTTTCTGTCGGCCGATTAGGGAGAGAATATAGCTCGATTTTAATAGGAAATCAATTAAGGACTCACTTAGCAGATTTAGAAAAATACGTTGAGAAAGAGGGGTTTAAAGAAAATGTATTGGTTCAGAATAAAGGTTGGTTGCTTTATGATAAAGCAAAGGATATGCGAGAGGGTATAGATAAGATTGAGAAGTATAGGATGAAAGATGATTTATTCGAGCTGTATACGGTACTCGGTAAAAAGCTGAGTTATTTAAATGCAGTTTTAAATGATCGTGAATATGAGCAAAAGAAGGTAGGATTAACCTCTTATCCTAAATCAGTTTTTCTTCAGTTTGCCGGCCCGTGTAATTCTTCTTGTGTTTTTTGTTCTCGCGGACGCGATTATGATTTTTTTAATTTGGAAAGATTTAAGGCGAATATTGAAAAAAAGATTAAATATGGGCTCAGTTTAGCCGAAAGGTTTATCTATACCGGTTCGGGAGAATTTTTGCAATTACCTCAATGGAAGGAAATCCTGGATTACTTTGATTATACGTATCCCCATGTAGAGAAGATGTTTTCTACTAATGGTTCTTCCTTGCGGCCGGAGGTGTGTGAATTAATGACTTCTCACCACAGTAGGTATTTAATTCACTCCTCGCTACACGCATCTCATGCTAAATCGCATAGTGGCCTTACCCGTATGGATAACTTCGCGCAAATATTGGAAAATTTGCGTTATCTTAATCAATTACGAAAGAAAAGTAACAATGTCGGCGTTAATTTTATCTTTGTTGCAACCACGTTAAACATTGAAGATTTGCCTAATTTTGTTAAGTTAGCTAGAGAAATGGAAGCCGATAAGGTAGTGGTTTATTATAATTTTATTTATGTCCCGGCGCAAAAGTACCTTTCTTGTTTTTTTAAGCCCGACCTTACTAATAAAATGTTCGCTTTAGCAGAGAAAATTGCTGGTGATTTGGAGATAAGATTGGAATTGCCACCAAGATTCGGATTATCAGAATATCCTCAAGTTGGCCCTTGCAGGGAATTGTGGAGCCAGATTATGTTTAATGATAAAGGGGATGTTTTACCCTGCGATGCTTCTATAGATTGCGATGTGAGCTTAGAGAATAATACCTATGAAAAAGTTTGGAATTCAGAATATTATAGCAAAGTACGTAGCCAGTTAGTTGACTACGAGCATAGTGAATGTTTTAACCATTGCCACCGGGCAAATCCTTTCACTGTGAACCTTTTCGAAACGCATGTTATCCATCGGGGGAGAAAAGAAGAAAAGATTGATTTATTGTGGGGAGATAATTTTTAAAATGGAGAGAAGATGGAAAAGGTAGATAATTCTCTCGTTCGCTTTACCTGGAATATAACCTATAATTGTAATTATCGCTGTTCTTATTGCTTCTTTGACGGCAAGTGGGAAGAATATAAAAAGCGCAATGTTTTTTTGTCCATAGATGAGTGGATGAAACATTGGGGGAGAGCGTATGAGAAATATGGGCCAATTTATTTAATTATTACCGGGGGAGAGCCATTTACCTACCCTAATTTTATTGAGTTAATTAAAAATCTTTCTTCCCTTTGTTACCATATTAATATTTCCAGTAATTCTTCCGGTGATTTAAATAAATTTGTAACCGAGATAGATCCTAAAAAAGTGTCTCTTTCTCTTTCGTTTCAAAAAGAGTTTGATAAGGTAGAAGATTTCATTGCCAGGGTTCTTTTTATCCGAGCTCATGGATTCCAGGGGTGTTTAAACTTTGTTGCTCATCCACATTTTTTAGATAGCACAGAAGAATATAGAAGAATAATTATTAATAATACAGGAGAAGAGTTAAAAGTTATTCCTTTTTTTGGGGAATATAAAGAGTTAAATTATCCCCAAAGTTATACTCAAGAGGAGAGAAAGTTGGTGGGGATTGATGACGCTTGGTTTAGAAAGGTTAAACGGCGGAATTCTTTATGCGCTGCGGGTTGGCGAACAGCCCTTGTCTTTCCTGATGGTAAGGTGGCCCGCTGTGGGCAGATTGGGGAGAAAATGTTGGTAGGAGATTTTTTTGATCCTGATTTTTCCCTTTTTGAAAGTTCCTTGCCTTGCGAAGCAGAGTATTGTCCTTGTGATGAAGGAGAAACTCCCAATAAAGAGGAAATTTTACCGCAGGGTAAAGAGAAGAACAAACCGGATAATTTTACTTTTAAAGACGATAAAGAACAAGTACAAGCTTTAAGCAAAGAAGTAAAAAGAGGCGAAATTTCTCTGGATGAAGTTTCGGCGGGGGAAAGGCGGGTGAACAGTAGTGATTCCGAAAATAAATTTCAGGATTTAAAGAAAAGAGATATTCATTTTGCCTGGGATATTCATTACCGGTGTAATTTTCGTTGTCCTTATTGTTGGTTTTTTACTAATTGGGCGCAGCAAGCTCAGCATAATATTTACCTTAACCCTCAGGAATGGATGGTTCACTGGCAGAGAGTATTTGATAACTATGGCCAAGTGCGTATAGAAATTACCGGAGGAGAACCATTCTTATATCCACAATTTATTAAGTTGGTGAAGGAACTTTCTTCTATTCATATTGTAAAAATAACTACTAATATGTCTGGGGACATAGATGGTTTCGTAAAAGAAGTAAGCCCGGAAAGAGTTTATTTGGATTTGAATTTTCATCCTGTGTTTTGTCATGATTTGGATGAGTTTATCAGGAAAACGAAGCTTTTGCATAATGCCGGATTTGACGCCGGGGTTTGTTATTTGGCTTATCCGCCGCAAATGGGGATGTTGGATTTTTATCACCAGCGGTTTAAGGAAAATGGTATCCGGTTTGCTTTAGCTGCCTTTTGGGGAATTTACAATGAAAAACAATACCCGGCTGCTTATACTGATAAAGAGAAAGAACTTATTAAGCCTTTTTTAGGGGATTTAGACAGGATTACTTTTCATTTAGAGGGTGTTAGCCCCAAAGGTAAGCTTTGTAATGCCGGGTATAAATATGTCAGCATTCATGGCAATGGCGAGGTGGTGAGGTGTGCTCAATATGCCGAACAGCCTTTGGGCAATATTTTGGATTCTGAATTTCGGTTGTTTAACGAACCAAAACTTTGCGAAGCCCAGTTATGCCCGGGTAATGAGTACGATAATATTTGTTAGCAAAGAAGCAGGCAGCATCTTTTTGAAGCAGCCAAGACTCAAACTGTAGGATTATTTTGAAAGAGAATGGTATTTTGTGAGGGATAACCGCTGGAATAATAACAGTTATCGAGTTATGGTGGAAAATGTTTATAAAAATTTTTGTATATGGGAGAATTTGATAAAGATAAAGAGATGTAATTAGTAAGTATTTGAGCATTATGATGTATGAATTTATAAAAGCAATGGGTTCCTCCGAGTGTTTATCAAAGATAGCTAGATATTTAGATGTTAAATCTTATCTAGGAATAGGAATCGCTGAAGGAGGATGTGTAAAAGCTGTAGTCGAAAATTCTAATGTAAAAAAACTCGTATTATGTGATACATGGGGGCCTTATGGCGATGAGCCAGGACGTGGAAATCATGAACATATAAAATTGCTACTTTCTTATTTTAATTTTGATCTTAATAATGTAGTTTTTTTAGATGGGGATTCCAAAGAAAAAATTCCTGAATTCTTGTATGAGAACAAAAATAGTACTTTTGATTTAGTTTTTGTAGATGGTGATCATTCCCCAGAAGGAGCGTTGGCAGATTTAAATAATGTAATGAATAAGAGCAAAGCCGTATTGTTTCATGATATTTGTCATATCCCATATCTATACGAAGTGTCTTTAGAAATCGCTGGAAAGTACAAGGAGACATTCGACCATTATATACTTCCTCGCGAAGATTATCATCAAGGACATGGCCATTCTTTATTTTTACGTAAAAAGGCAATGGTAATGGAAGATGAGGAGAAACCCAATTTAGAGAGATATCTCGGCCTGTTAAGGCGAGGATGTGAGTATAATGCTACGCTAAGCGTAGAAAGGGCGAAGCTCGAAAAAACAAACATCCCGACTGTCAATCCGAGATTTAGAGAACGAATTTCATTCTTCTGGAATTTGTTTTTAGCCTGTAACTACCGTTGTCCTTATTGTTGGTGGCAGGGTAACTGGCATGATTTAGTAAAAATGAATCGTTGTTTATCCGTTGATGAGTTGATGAAATATTGGGAGAATGTTTATTCAAGATATGGGGGTGTTACTATAGAAATTTCCGGCGGTGAGCCATTCCTTTACCCTAATTTTACCGAGTTAATAAAGGAACTATCCAGTATACACAGTATAAGGATTACTACTAATTTATCCATAGAGATAGATACTTTTGTGAGCCAAATAGATTCATCTCGGGTAAAGGTGTCGCCTACTTTTCACCCCCTGTTTACAAATTTTGAACCTTTTGTTAAGAAGATTTTACTTTTAAAAGAAAATGGTTTTACTCAGCATATAAGTTATATCGCTTATCCCCCACAGATAAAACAAATAAGCCACTATAAAGAGAGGTTTAATCAGCAGGGATTATCGTTTTCAGGGGTAGCTTTTTGGGGACAATATAAAGGCATCAGTTATCCTTTAGGATATACTGAGGAGGAAAGAGAAATTATTGGTTTTCATTTGGGGCAATGTGTTGATAAAGAATCTCAGTTAGGGCTTAAAACGTTTAAAGGAAAGTTGTGTCAGGCAGGCCAAATATACGCCGTTATTCAAGCGGATGGAAAGGTGCTTAGATGCGGTGGTTCAGAGGTAAATGAGGTCATTGGTAATTTTTTTGATGAAAATTTCAAATTGTTAAATGAACCATTACCTTGTAAATCAGAAAGCTGTGAATGTAATGAATGGGTATCTTTGCTTATAAGGTAAAAGGGAATATTATATGAAGATAACTATTCTTTTATGTCCGTCACTTTTTAAGAGGTGCCCTTTAATTGGGTTAGGGTATCTCAGCGCTTATTTAAGAGCAAGAGGGCATCAGGTAACCGTTTTGGATTTAAATACAGAAATGAATATGCCAGAGGAGGCTAATGAGGGAAGGTGGAATGATAAGGTATTTGTAGAGAAATTTATTTTTGAAAATAATGATTTTTTCGAATCTTTGACCGAGAAAATTTTACAAAGCGGATCTGAAATTATCGGATTTTCAGTATGGGCAACAACAAAATATATCAGTCTTGCTTTAGCAAGAATGATTAAGCAAAAAGATAAAAATAAGCTGATTGTTTTTGGTGGCCCGGAGTGTAGTTTCTCTGGAGATAGCCTTATCCGCGAGAAGGGAGTTGATGTGGTGGTTTGCGGTGAAGGGGAAGAGACTTTTGCGAGAATAGCGCATATTTATGAAAGAGAGAAAAGAGTTGATTTCTGCCCGGGTGCTTTATTGAAAAATGATGGAGATATAATAGATTGCGGGTTTAGGGAAGAAATAGAAAACCTGAATAGTTTACCTTACCCGGATTATTCCGATTTCTCGTTATCTGAATATTATAGCTCGCATCTTCCCATGACTTTTTACAGAGGGTGTTTGAATCGTTGTGTATTTTGCAATTGCGCAGTAACTTGGAAGAAATTTCGTTCGCGAACGGCAAAAAACATTTATCAAGAAATGATTTCCCAGATTGAGAAGTATCCCAATTTACATAAATTTGAAATAGATGATACTGCCTTAAATCTTAATCTCCCGATGTTAAGTGAGTTATGCGATTTAATACTAGCAAATGGATTAAAGATGAATTGGGGTGGAGCAGCATTGATTCGCAAGGAAATGAATACAGAGTTAATTAAAAAAATGGCCAAAGCAGGGTGCAATTGCATGGGTTATGGGTTGGAAAGTGGCTCTCAGAAAATTGTTGATAGAATGGGTAAAGGTTTTAGCATTAAGGATGCTGAGAGGGTAATCCGGGATACTTACAATGCAGGGATAGAAACAATCCTGGGTATTATTATTGGTTTCCCTGGCGAGACCGATGGTGATTTTCAGGAAACAATGAATTTTTTAAGAAGAAATAAAAGATTTATCTCAAAAATCAATTTTCCCGGCGAATGTTGTATTGGATGTAATAGCTATATGCTAAAGCATCCCGAAGAATTTGGTACCATACTTGATCCCAACGGAGATGGTGAACGTTGGCGGTCTAAAGATGGTAAAAATACTCATGAGGTAAGGCAAAGGAGAAAAGAAGTTTTCAATGAATTCCTGGGTTCTTTAGATTTGGCGTCGGGTAATTATGCCACGGTGTTTAAAAAGGAAGGTTTTGATTGAAAATATTTATGAGGAAAAGAAATGAAGCTCGCATTAGTTTTTAATCCTTTTTCTTATAAAATTCACGAGGAGAATTTGAGGATAGTGCAAAAGTATTTTGGGCTTTTTCCACCTTTAAGTTTAGCTTGGGTGGCATCAATTGCTGAGAGAGCAGGGCATCAGGTGATTATTGTCGATGCCAGAACATTAAGATTAAGTAAGGAAGATGTTTTAGATAGGTTGAAAGAATTTAAACCTGATATTCTGGGGTTTATGATGACAACCTATATGTACAGAGATACATTGGAGTGGATAAGATTTCTAAAACCGAAACTAAAAGTTCCTGTAGTTATTGGAGGATATAATTTAAGGGTTTATCCTCGTGAATCAATTGTGCCTCAAGAAATTAATTTTGGGGTAGTAGAACAGGCTTATTATACAATCCCTGCTTTACTTTCAGAATTAGAAGGAAGGGGAAGTTTTAGCCAAGTTCCCGGTTTGGTTTATAAAGACAATGGAAACATAAAAATTACTTCTCATTCCGAGAAAATAAATTTTAATGATTTTCCTAATCCTGCCCGCCATCTTTTGCCTAATGAACTATATGCGGAATTTCCCACTGAACGAAAGAATTTTACAGTTATGGTAACGAGCTTAGGTTGTCCGCGAAAATGTACATTTTGTGAAGCAGGCGGCACTTCTTATTCCCCACGCAGCCCAATGACGGTAGTAAATGAGATGCAAGAGTGTTGTCAGAAATATAATATTCGAGAGATTGATATATTTGATTATGAGTTTCCTTGGATTAAGGAAAGAACGTTAGCAATTTGTAAGGAAATTCAAAAGAGGAATTTGGATATTATCTGGGCTTGCCGTTCCCGGATTGATTCTGTAGATGAAGAATTGTTGCGGGAAATGAAAAAATCCGGCTGTAGTAGAATTTACTATGGGGTAGAATCTGGTAACCAAGAAATTTTGGATAGAATAAATAAGGATATTACTATAAAGCAAATAAAGGAAACTATTAAGTTGACTAAAAAGGCGGGAATAAAAGCTTTAGGATTTTTTTTAATTGGAGCTCCCGGAGAAACGCATCAAACAGTGAAGAATACAGTAAAATTTGCTCAAGGATTAGATTTTGATTACGTTCAATTTTCTAAAGTATTAGCTAAGCCATTAACAGGAATGTGGAAAGAGATGGTGAAAAACACAGGCCGAGATTACTGGAAAAATTGGATATTGGGGAAGGAAGAAGATAGGGAGCTTCTTCGGCCATGGACAAGTTTAACTAATCAAGAGATAGATCATTTAACCAAATGGGCATATGTGCGTTTTCATTCAAGATTTAAATTTTTAGTAAAATCAGCGTTAAAAGTACGTTCAATTAGTGAATTTTTCAGGAAATTTTTCGGATATTTAGAGATGGTTTTTGCTCAGGAAAAAGTTTCTAAAAAAGCAAAAAGATTTGTTGCCTATAATGAAAATTGGAAAAAGTTATCATTTTATAGCAAAATTGCCAAGTGGAGAAATTAAAACATGAGGATTAAAAACATAGAGATGAGCATAGAATAGCAGCAAGAGTCGTGTTTAAGCATTTAACGGATAATTATCGTAGCTGGTAATTGAGCCATGAAGGTAGTTTTTATTCATCAAGGGAGAGAAAATTTAGGCATAGAATATTTATCCAGTATATTGAAAAAAGCAGGACATCAGACCCGCTTATTATTAGAGCCGGGGTTGTTTAGCAAAGAAGATAATGTTTTCCACCTCCCCTTTCTAGAAAAAATATTTTGCAGAAAACAACAAATTCTTAAAGAGGTTCAGAGATCAAAACCTGATTTAGTAGCATTTTCTGTCTACACCAGCACTTATCTTTGGGCTTGTGAAACGGCAAAGGCGATTAAACAAAATAGGGATATAAAAATTGCCTTTGGAGGAATACACCCCACTTTAGTTCCTGAGAAGGTGATAGAAAATGATTGTGTAGATTTTGTAGTAGTAGGAGAAGGAGAATTTGCGTTGTTGGAATTAGTTGAAGCATTGTCAACAGGCAAATTAAACTATCAGATTGATAATGTTTGGTTTAAACGTAAGGGGCAAACTATCGCTAATAAAATTAGACCGCCAATAGAAAATCTTGATTCTTTACCGCACCCGGATAAAGAACTTTTTGAAGATGAGGTAAGGTATAAGGATGATTATGTGATATTGACCAGTCGAGGGTGCGCTTTTAGCTGCACATTTTGCTGTGAAAGTTTTTTAAATAAATTGTATAATAATAAGTATTTTCGTAGAAGGAGTATAGATTCGGTAATGCAAGAATTAAATTTCATGAAAGAAAAATATAATTTCAAAGAAGTAATGTTTTTTGATAGTATTCTATTTACCGACAAGAAGTGGTTAAGGGAGTTAATGAATAGATTCAGGAAGGAAATCAACGTGCCTTTTCGCTGCACGGGCCATGTTAATTTTTTTGATTGGGAAATTGGGAAGATGATGAAGGAAAGCGGTTGTTATTGTATTGATTTTGGCGTTGAGTCGATGAGTGAATTTACAAGGAAAAACGTTCTAAAGCGTTTTTCCTCCGATGAACAACTTAAGAAAGCCTCTGATACCTGCGATAAGCTTAAATTAAGGTATGATGCTGATCTCATGTTTGGTTTGCCCGGGGAAGGAGAAAAAGAATATTTGTCCACTATAGATTTCTTTAGCCATTTAAAATATCTGAATAGACTGAAGTGCTACAATTTAGCTTACTATCCCCGTACAGAAATTGTAAAAATAGCAAAAGAGAAAAAGATGTTAGACGATATTGATATTGAAAATATTGCGGAAGGGAGAATCGGAGATTGGTTTCATAGGGATTCTATAAAGGATAAGAAGTTAAAAAGAATAAAGGATAATTTCCAGGCTTTTTATAAGATATTGCCCGTTCTCCCTCAATCGTGGACGAAATATATCATAACTCATAAATTGTATCGCAAATTTTACCTCTTGCCATCGGCAATCGTTATTTTTATTCAGCTAATAATTGCCTTAAGGCATAGAGATTATAGATTTATAATTTATCCTCTAAATTATCTGCACCATTTCAGAAGGAAGTACTTTTATGGAAAGAGTAATAATTAAAAAGAGTAAAGTTACAATTTTGACGTGGGTAGTTTTGTGTGGGTTCCTTTTGGCTCATTTTTCTTTGGCGTTTTTACTTTGGAAGAAAACAGGCGAATTTTTTATGTTAGCCGGTGATGATGCTGGTAAGGCAATGACAGCTTATGGCTTTGTTGAAGATTTAGATTTCATCGAGATGTCAAAGACGGAGCTTCCTCCGGTACATCCTTGGATTGTTGGTTTAGGTTATAAAATGTATCCCGATCTTTTACTTGTTTCTTCATTGGTAAATACTTTATTTGGTTTAGGTGTTATTCTGGTGTTGTTTTTTCTTGCTCGAAAGCTTTTCCCCCATAATGATTGTATCATTTTATTGTCGGTAGGATTTATAACTTTTTATCCGGAGTTTATCTGGGCAAATCTTTGTTTTCAGAGAGATAGCGTGGTAAGATTTTTTATCTTAACTGGAATATTTTTCTGGATAAGTTATATAAAAGATAAAAAAAGAATATTTTTGTTACTCTCGGCAACTGCCTTTCTTGTTTCTACAGCCACTCTATATGAAGGTTGGTTTCTTACTTTAGTGTTTATTATTTTCTGCATAAAAGAAAGTATAGTTTTCTATAGGGAACACAAGAGAATTGATTTTTCCTTTATAGGATGTATATTTTTAAGCTCCCTTTATGTTTTTTGGCGGTTGTATTGGGATTATCAGAGATACGGCAATCCTTTCGGTTATTTAATTGTTGAGAGAAACCAATATTTATATGCTTGGGCATCAAGAGGATTTTTTGAAAGATTGTTTGCTTATCCTTTTCACCTTATTGAGATGGCTCCATGGGTATTTCCTGTTGCTGTCAGCATGCTATTCCTGCCTAAAAGAACAGGGAGATTAGGGTGGCATTATTTAATTTTCGTTTCTTTCGGATTTTTAGTTTTCATAATTTCTGCCTTAATTCAAACTGGCTATGATATTCATCATGCCCAAGCGCCTCTTTTACTTTATCTCATTGCTTTCTTACCCATGGCTTCTTTTGGCATAGTATATTTGTTGTCAAAACTCAAAAAAAAGGCGCAGTATACCTGTATATTTTTTCTAGTCATAATGTTCGCGGTGATAAATGTCCCATCTTCTTTTAACCCCCCCAAATCTGAATTAAGAAAACAGGCGATTCAAACAGGGTTGATTTTAAGGCTTTTATGGCAAAAAGGCGACATGTTGCCTGAAGATAGAGTTGTTTTAGAAGAGAGAGTTGATGTAGCAGATAATAAGCTTAGTGTTGAATGTTACATGCTCCGTGTTTTTGACCCGAGACGTATTATTTCCGACCGGGAATGGAAATTTGTAGCCAAGAACGAAACTTGGACATGTACAGCAGAAGATAATCCTTCAACTCTTGATTTACCAAGCGATGCCTTGAAAGCTTTTCTTAGAAAGAATGGTTTTAGAATTGTTGTTGTCCACTCAGATAAGGCTGCTGAAAAGCTGAGCGAAATAATGACACAAGTTTTAAAAATTGAGGAATATAAATTCTATCTATTTCCCGAGGATAAAGATTTAGCTAATGTTATTAAGTCTCGGGCAAAGCAAATCCCCTCGCCTTGGTTGGGTCGATAGAATAAGTGGCTTGATGAGAATGTAATATAGAAATTACTTAGATATAATTTGATCAGTATAGGTTATCAGTCTAAAATTAAAGGTACAAAATTAATTTTATTGAACCATCCTATTCCTAGGCCTGATGGTACAGTAGACATAATTATCCGGGAGGTAGCAATTGAGTAGGAAGCATCTTTTATTGATAATACCTCAATATTTAATGAACTGTTTAAAGCAGAAAAACCTCGAGGATTGTTTTTATTCTTCAGCCGATTTATACTGTAATGCCAATGGCTACAAGGTTATGGCAAGGAAAGTTTGCAATTTATTAACCGAAAACCAATTAGAGACACTAAGAGGGTTTCTTAAGATTTTTCAATACTCATAGTACTTAAATGACCTAGTTTCAATTGAATCCATTAGGCTTAATTAGAAGTATGCAATTGATGATAATAGAATAGTGATGAAACGGCTGAAGTTGAAAGGTTTAATTTTTAAGATAATCATAGTACTTTTATCGGTTTCTAGCACTTTACTTCTTTTTGAGACTATTTTAAGAATATTTGGCCCCAAATATTATCGCTTTAATAACGCTAGTGCAGAATACTACACTAATCCTCGCGATTACCATATTCCTTTAAGAGAAGAAGCAGGCCACATCATATATGGCTTAGATTACAATGAGTCACCAGAAGGATATCGCTTACCCGATTCTTCTACTCCAAATAGGTTAATTCCTCCAGAAATGGAGAAAGATGTAATGATTTTAGGGTTAGGTGATTCATTTACCTATGGGAGAGGAGTAAGATATGAGGATCTTTATTTAACCAAGTTAGAAAAATTATTAAAT
>JAHJHM010000102.1 GCA_018823915.1 Candidatus Omnitrophota bacterium | reverse complement strand
TTCCCATCAATTTGTCGCTAAATCCGCGGCTAAACTGCTAAACAAGCCTTTAAATAAATTAAAATTAATTACCTGCCATTTGGGAAATGGCTGCAGTATTACTGCTGTCGATAAAGGAAAATCTATTGATACTTCCATGGGATTTACGCCTTTGGAAGGGCTGATGATGGGGACGCGCTCAGGAGATATTGATGTCGCGGCTGCCTTTTGTATTATGGAAAAAGAAAAATTAACAAGTAATCATATGAATGAAATTTTAAACAAAAAAAGCGGCCTTTTGGGGGTATCAGGGTTAAGCAATGATATAAGAACAATAAAAAAAGAAATTACCCGTAACCGTCTCTGCCGCCTTGCTTTAGAGATGTTTATTTACCGGATAAAAAAATATATTGGAGCGTATGTATTCATTTTAGGGGGGATAGACGCGATTTGTTTTACCGGAGGAATTGGAGAAAATAATCCGGGAATTATTAATAAAATAAAAAGAGATGTCCTCAAAATTGCTCCCAAAAAAACAAGGATTCTCGTAATCCCTACTGATGAAGAATTAATGATCGCTGACTTAACATATGAACTAGTTAAAAGAGGAGATAAGAAATGATAAGGACAATGCTCAAATCAAAAGTTTATTATGCTGCCATTACCGATGCGCAGCTTTATTACAAAGGAAGCATTACCATTGATGAAGAAATAATGCTGGCCGCTGATTTAAAAGAAGCTGAGAAGGTAGAAGTTCTAAATCTCAACAATGGAGTTCGGCTTGAAACTTACGCCATAAAAGGAAAGAAGAAAAGCGGCGTTATATGCTTAAATGGGCCGGCAGCGCGTTTAGGATTTGCCGGAGATAAAATTACTATTCTTTCCTACGGTTTATACAGCGAAGTCGAGCTAAAAATGCATAAACCAATATATGTTGAGTTAGATGGAAAAAACAAAATTAAGAATACACACTTGGCCTGAAAAAATCTTAAAGAAAAAGTGTGAGAAAGTAGAAGTTGTTGATGAGCGGATACGGCAAATACTTTCCCAAATGTATTCTTTGATGGTGAAGGATAAGGGAGTGGGATTAGCTGCCAATCAGGTTGGCCTTGCCTTGCAATTAATAGTAATAGAAGCGGGTAAAATTTTTAAATTAGTGAATCCCCGTATAAACAAAAAACAAGGAAAACTTACGCTTCGTGAGGGATGTTTAAGTTTTCCTGATGTAGAGTTTGAAGTTAAACGGGCAAAAAAAGTATGGGTGTCCGGTTTAAATGAGAGGGGAGAACCTTTCAATTTAGAGGCAGAAGGTGTTTTAGCTGTAATTTTTCAGCATGAGATTGACCATATAAACGGTATTGTTTTTATTGATAGAATCCCTTTTTGGCAGAGATTAAAGATTAAATACAAGTTATGCCCGCGAAAAAAGTCATCATAACAACAGGATGTCCTGCCGGTTGCGGCCCTTTTATTACGTTAAAAGCCATAGAAGCCTTAAAGAATAAGAAGATTGATTTTTTTGTTGTGGGGGATAAAAAAATCTTGCAAGAAATTCCTGTCTACAAGAAAATAAAAAATAGGATTAATTTAGTAGACTTAAATACTCCCGGGATAGAGAAAATCAAAAAAGGGTACTCCTCGAAATTAGCCGGGAGCGCCAGCCTAAATTATCTTAAGGAGGGTTTAGAAATAGCTAAAGAAATGAGAGTAAAACATTTTGTTACCGCCCCTTTGTCTAAAGAAGCGGTTAAGCTTGTATTTCCTCAATTCTGCGGCCATACGGAATATTTAGCTGATTATTTCAAAACCAAGAATTTCGCGATGATGATGGTTTCTAAAAAATTAAAGGTAGTTTTATTTACCCGCCACATCCCTTTAAGAAAAATCCCTTCCTTTATAAGAAAAAAAGAGCTTACTAATAACCTTTTTTTGGTTCAATCTTGCCTAAAAGAAATATTTAGAATAAAACATCCTAAGATTGCTTTTGCTTCTTTGAATCCTCACGCGGGAATAAATACTTTTTTGGATAAAGAAGATAAGGTTATTTACGCCGCGATTAAAAAATTTAAGGAAAAAATCTACGGCCCTTTTCCCAGCGATACACTCTTTCTAGGAGAAAATTTATCAAAATATGACTGTCTAATCGCTAGCTATCACGATCAGGCAATGATCCCTTTCAAACTGCTTTCTTTTGGCGACGGAGTTAATTTAACTCTAGGCCTGCCGATTATAAGAACTTCTCCCGCTCACGGCGTAGCCTATGATATAATACGCCAAAAAAAATTGCCCTTCTCATCCTCTATGGAAGAAGCAATTAAACTCGCCCTGCGATTACCCTAATGAAAGGTGTAAATGGTCAGTAAAATACACTCTATTGCAAAATGCAAAGTGCAGATTGCAAAGTGAAAAATGCAAAGGTAAGAGATATGAGTTTTGTGTGCAAGTGTTTAATTCTAACTTTTACAATTTACAATTTGCAATTTGCAT
>JAHJHM010000101.1 GCA_018823915.1 Candidatus Omnitrophota bacterium | reverse complement strand
GAAGAAGGAACTTAGTGAACGGTTGTTAAATGAAGAACAAATAATTTTAACTTGCTTGTGCCCGTTAGGGTATGCAATTTACAATTTGCATTTTGCACTGAATATTCAAAAAAATTTAGACGGTATTTACTGAATATTTACTATAGTTTAAGCCTTACGACTAGGTAGCCTATGTTTTATTGCGATAATTGTGGATATAAATCAGTTAAATGGCTGGGGAAGTGTCCTCTTTGCGGAGGTTGGGAGAATTTTGTAGAAGAGAAAGAGCCTGGGAGAGATAGGATAAAGATAAAGGAAGAGAAACTCCCACCCAAACTTTTAAAAGATATCAAAGAAGCAGATTACCAGAGAATTTACACAGGGATAGATGGATTTGATTGTATTCTAGGAGGAGGCTTAGTTAAGGGAGAAATAATACTTATAGGAGGAGAACCGGGGGTGGGAAAATCTACTTTGCTTCTCGAGGTGAGTTCTAAATTGGCTGCAGTAGGAAAAACTCTTTATGTGAGCGCCGAAGAATCTTCTCAGCAGATAGGCTTGCGTGCTAAGAGATTGGGCAGTGATTTCAGTAATTTTTACATTTTAGGGGAAGATAATTTGGAGGAAGCAGCCAATTATATAAAGGATGGTAAATTTAAATTTGTGATGATAGATTCAATCCAGGCGGTTTATAGTTCTTGCTGCGAAGGCTCTAAAGGCAGTATTTCTCAAATTAGAGGCTGCGCTGATTATCTCACTCATATTGCCAAGTCCCTGGGGGTGGTAATCTTTGTGGTTGGCCATGTTACCAAAGAAGGAGCAATCGCCGGGCCAAAACTTCTCGAACATATTGTGGATTGCGTTCTTTACTTTGAGGGTGAGACACTTTCTAACTACCGAATTTTACGAGCAATAAAAAATAGATTTGGACCCACGCCGGATTTTGCTGTATTCGAGATGACTTCTCGCGGCTTAAAAGAAGTTAAAAAAGTTACAGAACTTTTTCTTCCCCATAAGGAGCAGTCTCTTTGCGGTAGTTGTGTTATTTGTGCAATAGAGGGGATAAGAGCATTCCTCATAGAGCTGCAGTCTTTAGTAGGCAGGGCAAATTTCTCAACAGTAAGGCGCAGAAGCTTAGGTTTTGATTTCAATAGATTTTCTTTGCTTATAGCTATAATTGAAAAGAGACTGAAGATTTCTTTATCCAGTGAAGATGTTTTTTTAAATGTTGCCGGCGGCTTAAAGGTAAATGACCCGGCAGCAGATTTAGGAGCTATAGTTGCAATTGTTTCTAGCTTTGGGGAAAAAGAAGTTTCTTTGAGTGATGTTTTTATGGCAGAGATTGGCTTGGGAGGAGAGTTGCGGCGCATTAATAACGTAAACCTAAGATTGAAAGAAGCAGGGAGGGCGGGTTTTAAGAGGTGCTTTATTCCCGAGGGTAACTTAAAGGAAGTGGATAAAAGTTTTAATTTTAAAATTGAGGGATTTTCGTCAGTAAAAGAAGTTATCGAGAAAGTACTAAGATAATACGCATATTATTTTGTAGAAAAATTTATTAAACTTATATATTGTCCCTCGCGCCTAAATATCTGAAAAATCTCTTGCGACATTTTTCAGAAGCGCTTCGGGATCAATTCGCCAAAAGCAACTCATGAACGCTTTCGCTTCATAAATTGCGGGCTCATTGAGGAGGTAATTAATGAAAAAGGGTATGTTTGTTTTAAGAGTTTTTTTCGTTCTTATTTGTACAGGGGCGGGTTATTCTTTAGGGGAAGGCAGCCCCGGTCTCTCTACAGTTTTTGGTTTTATTGGCGGGTTACTCGTAGTTTTTTTTGAAGCTTTTGCCCGTAAAGTATCCTTGCGCGGGCTTTCTTCGGCGGTATTTGGAATAATTTTAGGGTTACTGTTAGCGAAGATATTCGGTGAAGCCTTAAGATTGTTTTTCGTACCCGAAGATATTACATATAATCTTAGGGTATTTTTCACTCTTATTTTTATCTATTTAGGATTAACCTTGGGGATTAAGGGAAGGAGTGACTTCAGCTTAATTATACCCTATGTTAAATTTAAACGTCAGGAATTAAAGGAAGAAGAGATAGTTGTGGATACGAGCAGTATTATTGACGGAAGGATGTTAGATATAGTCAAAGCGGGATTTCTGGAGGGACAATTTATTATTCCTATTTTTGTTCTTAATGAGCTGCGCGCTTTGGCTGATTCTACCGAACACCTAAAGCGGCAGAAGGGAAAAAGGGGGATAGAAATTTTACATTCTTTAAAGAAAGAACCTAACGTAGAAGTAAAAATTAATGATGAGGATGTAGAGGGAGTAAGTAGTGTGGATGAGAAGATTGTTAAAATGGCGCATCTCTTAGGCGTTAAGATTTTAACTACGGATTATAACTTAAATCGCATAGCGCAACTTCAGGGGGTGAGAGTTTTAAATATTAATGATCTCGCCAATGCGTTAAAACCAATTTTTATATCAGGAGAGGTTTTCTCTTTAAGGCTGATTAAAGAAGGAAAAGAATACAATCAGGCAATAGGATATTTGGAAGATGGGACAATGGTGGTTGTAGAGGCAGCTCAGCGGCTACTCGGTAAAGTAGTAAAGGTAGAAGTTTCTTCTATCCTACAAAGTCCCAGCGGGAGAATCGTTTTTACTAAATTGTTAAAACAACAATGATAAGATATCCGTGTACGATGCAGGATGAGGTGTTTTATGGCGTTTAGAGCTGGGGTGGTGATTGTTTGTGCTGGGGGAGGAAAGAGGTTAGGCAGAATAGATAAGGCAGTCTTAAGATTAAAAGACAAGCCCCTTTTCTATCACGCTTTTAGGATTTTCCAGGAAATAAAGGAAATAAAACAGATCGTCCTCGTTTTAAGAAAAAATCATATTAAATTAGCAAAAAAATTGATTCCTGAAAGCGAATTTCTGCCCCTTCGACAAATAATTACCTCTGGCGGAAAGAATAAAAGAGTTTTAGTGGTAGAGGGAGGCCAGAAGAGAAGAGATTCTGTATATAACGGTTTATCTGCCTTAGGAACAGATGTCAATTATGCCATTATACATGACGGAGCTAGGCCTTTTGCGGATAGAGAAGTTGTGTTACGTATTTTAAAAGAATTAAGAAATCATCCTGCAGTGACTTGTGGAATAAAGTCTTGCGATACGTTAAAATTAGTAGATAAAGGGTTCATTAAGCAGACTCTGCCGCGAAAAGATATTTTTCTTATTCAGACTCCTCAAGGGTTTAAGAAAACTCTGATTTTAGAAGCCCATAAGAAATTTGGAGATAGGCGGGTTTTTGATGATGCGCAGCTCATAGAACTTATGGGTAAGAGAGTAAAGGTTGTAGAAGGAGATATTCGTAATATTAAGATAACTTACCCCAAGGATATCCTTCTGGCAAGAGCAATCGCGGATAGTATTTAGTGGATAGTGAATAGACTGGACACTGAATACTATGTAAATAGTCAGTAAAGTACGTTTTATTGCAAAATGCAAATTGCAAAGTGAAAAATGCAAAATAAACTTAAAAGAAATAGAAGAAATAATAGAGATTATTGCAAAATTAGTAATTACGGCAAAGAAAAATAAATAATT
>JAHJHM010000008.1 GCA_018823915.1 Candidatus Omnitrophota bacterium | reverse complement strand
GGGGGACATTGACAAATTAGCAAATTAGTGTTTATCAACTATTCCCCATCCCAAATGCGCTTCTATTTCTCGCCCACGATTAGCCAATACTCCTACCGCCGCCCTGGTTATGCTGAGCTTCTCTGCCACTGATACTTGTGTATATTGCAAATCATCCACTAGCCATCTACATAATAATGCTCTTCCCTGAGATCGCGCGTTACCTCTGCTTTGCCTTAACAGGTCGTTTTTTTTAACACCTACCATCTCTGCCGCTCGTTGCAATACTTTCTCAAAATCCCAACCCTCCCTCTGCAGCCTGCTGGCTGTGCTTTCTTGTTCTTCTGTTCTTTTTAGTACTGCTTCTACAAAGTCCCCACTGCCCAGTATCCGTTCGTCTCCTGCTTCTTTGCGGCCTTTTCTGGATGCTTTAATCGCTTCCCACACTCCTCCTATGCTTCTGATAAGACCTCCTCCGCTGAAATCTATCGGCTGCTTCTGCTTTATGCCTTCTTTTACGAACTCGCTGTATTGCGCGCGCGCTTTTTTCTTTGTTCTTGCGAAATTGCTTAATACTTCTTCCGTATCGAGCCATTCTGCTTCTTTTTTGCCCATAAGTACTGCATGGCCTGTCCAGGGACTTTTATCGAGTTCTCTGAGGTTTGGGACTAAGCCTACTCTCAGGGGATTTAAATGTATATACCGTATAAGCTGAAGCAGATACTCTTCTTTATCGCAAAGGATGGACTTAAAACGGTTCTGGTAGAGTTTGCCTGTGCGTCTGTGTCTTAGATTATAGTTTACTGCATATCCTGTTAACAGTGACTGCATAACCAGTGATAGGGATGTGCTGCCTGTCTGGAGTAATAAATGATAATGGTTGCTCATAAGTGCGTATGCGTAACAGTTAGTCTGTGTGTCTGTCAGTACGTTGCCGAGCCGTTTAAGGAAAGACTGTTTGTCTTTGGTGTCTGCGAAGATGGCCCTGCGCTCTATACCCCTCACCATGATATGCTGTAAGGCTCCCGGAAAATCTATCCTACTTTGTCTGGGCATAAAAAGAATATACGCAAAAAGTTAAAAAATGTCAAACGTTATTTTGCTAATTTTCCAATGTCCCCTTTGTACTTTGTAAGCTTTTGAGGTATCAAGCATTCTCATGGGCTGACCATCGGGCTAATTTGGTTTGTTGGGTTCATCGCGCTTATTGAGTTCATTGAGTATTTTAATTTACTCCGTTTGTTTGACAGACAAATACCAATTAATTGTTTTCTTTAAACCCTCTTCAAACTTCGTTTTTGCTTTAAAACCAAACTCTTTTTTGGCCTTTATTGTATTTAAGCATCTCCTTGGCTGGCCGTCAGGCTTGGTTTTATCCCAAACAATTTTACCTTTAAACCCGGTAAACTCCGCGATTAATTTTACCGAATCCCTAATTGAGATTTCAAAACCCGCTCCCAAATTTACCGGTTCGGATTTATTGTATTTCTCAGTGGCTAAAATAATGGCCTCTGCGGCGTCTTCGACGTAAAGAAATTCGCGGGTGGGTTTGCCAGTGCCCCAGACAGTAATAGAGTTCATAGCTCTTGGCTCATAGCTCATAGCGTCCACGCACTTCTTAATCAAGGCGGGAATAACGTGAGAGCTATCCAAATCAAAATTATCTCCGGGGCCGTAGAGATTAACCGGCAATAAAAATATACTGTTAAACCCATATTGCTGGCGGTATGACTGAGATTGGACTAAAAGCATTTTCTTGGCTAAGCCATACGGCGCATTGGTCTCTTCAGGATAGCCGTTCCATAAATTTTCTTCTTTAAAAGGAATGGGAGTAAATTTAGGATAACAACAATTATGAACAACTAAACCTTCTGCAAGATATGTGTGATTGTTTTCAACTTCTAAATTAAAAACATTTCCTTCGTAATATTGTTCTTTTGATATATCAAAAATTGGTACAAGATAACCCTCATTAATTTTTCTAAACCTCCCTCGAAATCCTTTTGGTTTCTCAGAAAATTTCCCCTTTATTCTTTTAAAAAAATAGTCAATCTGTTCGTTGCCAGTAATCCAAATTGACCACACTTTTCTTCGAGATATCATTCGCTTTCCAATAAAACCATATCTTTCATGTTTTCTTTCCTGAATATGACTATAAATACCGATCTCATTAAGCATCAACCTTAATTGCCAAACCAACTTCTCTGACACTGTAGTAAAGTTAACTTTTCTTCTACCCCCACTGATTGAAAAACATCCATCTCCATTAAAATAGCCTTTTAATAAAGAAAAAAGTTTTGTATCCGGCAAATAAACTGTCTCTTCTGGAAAAATCTTATTAAAAGAATGGGATGGTACATTGCTATAGCATTTTTTTGAAAAAAATCGCGCTGTAGGCAAGTGGTAATAAACTAACTGATATCCTTTCTGCCCTTTCATTTTATTAACATGGCCTTTCAATTTAAAAAAATGCTCCATTAAGAATTTTGTCCTATTAATAAGAACCTCCTCATCGCCGAATGAGAAATACACAACACCCCTGCTTCCTCTTTTCTTTGTATCTTTAAGATAGACGCCGCCTTCGGCAACAAAAATTCCTATCAATTCACAAAATTCTTCTGAAAGTTCTTTGTTATCTCTCTTTTGTGTCTGAGATAGCAATGGAGTAAAAAGATAGTCTCCGATTTTTAACTCATCCGCTCTTATCCAAGATAAAGATTTATCCTCTAATCGACCAACTGAAAATTGATGATTTGGAGTTACTGATAGTTCTGGCATACCAGATGTTTTAATTTTCACTAAATTGCCCTTATAATATCTTTTAAATTTCTTGGCAACTTTTTGGAAAGTTCCATCGTGCGTTAAAACTTCCTGTCCAAGTTTAATATTCTCTATAGCAACAGTTGAAGGATTAGAAATAATTTTTGTTCCTTCTGGAAAACAAACAGTCCCTAAGGCGACAAATTTCTCTATGCCAACTTGCCGCCCGACTTCAATCATTTGAACGCCCATCATCAGGTTATCATAAAAAAACTTACCCGGATTATCGCGGTTAGCGCCAATGCCTCCTACTTTAGCGGCAAGGTGGATAACGATATTCGGTTTAGCATCAGCATAAAGCCGCTTAACCGCTTCCATGTTAACTAAATCATAATCCTTGCTGCGCGGAATAAAAATATTCTTGCAACCACGTTTCTTTAGCTTGACAACAAGATGCTTGCCTAAAAAACCTGCTCCGCCGGTGACTGTTATACGTTTATTTTTTAGATTGATCATAATTTAAAGATTGCTTCGCCCCTTCGGGGCTCGCAATGACACAAATTAATCAGCTTTCCACCATCTATTCGGGAACTTTTGTTGGAGAATTTTATCACCTTCGCCTATTGACTCCAGACCGCAAGAGCGCATATCAGCATCAACCATTATCTTTACTATATCATCGAAAGTAACCTTCGATTCCCAGCCCAGAATTTCTTTAGCCTTAGACGGATTGGCTTTAAGTATTTTTACTTCTGTCGGACGAAAATACCTCTTGTCAATTAATACATACTTCTTCCAATTTAATCCCGCGTAAGCAAATGCCGCCTGCACGAATTCTCTGACTGAATGCGATTCAGCAGTGCCGACTACATAGTCATCGGGCTTGTTCTGCTGCAGCATTAACCACATTACCTCACAATTCCCGCTTACAGCTATGCCTCCATCTTTATTGGTAACAATCGTTCCGTTATTTGTCGCAATACACCAAACTTTTTCCTTGGAAAACTCTTTCCTGCATTTTGTTATATATGCATATTTCTTTCTCTTAGATATTAAAGCGCATTCAAACACCTTTGACTTCCTCTGATGGATAACCGTTCTATAGCCTAAAATAGCGGCTAATGTCTGGAAAAAATGGATTACGTCTTTTCTTCGAGAAACATAAACCATAGAACCCCAACAACCATCCCCATTCATCATCGCTTCTAAAACTAACGCCATTTGCCTGTTCCCCGCATTAAAAATCCATCTTGGAAAAGTGTGCACATCAAAACCCTCAAAGTAATCAATAATTTTCCTTGAACTTACAGCATCAAAACTAAACTCGCTTGTTCCGCAATTCATTTCTCGTTCTCTATATTTAAGGTTTAACCTGGAAAGGCATTTCTTGATATCTTCATACACTTTCTTATTAACCTTCTTTGATTGCGAAAGGCTAATTTCTAAGGTTCTATTGTTGCTTTTAACGCTCCCCTCGGCTATTAGATACCCAATGAGTTTAAACCACTCATTTTTAATTACTAAATTTCTTTTCCTGTAATTTTGAATATGCGGCAGCCTAAAGTCATACAAGGTTCTAACCTTTAATTTTTTTATAATAAGGTAGAAATCTCTTGCTTCCGCAACTTTCCAGTTACTCCATCCGCCTTTACTACTTTTGCTTTTCTTTTGGTAATAAATTCTATGGTTTGCTGAGCATCTCAATTTCAACCCTCTGCCTTCAAAAACATACATTTCGCCACTATTGTTTATTAGAATCTTCTTTAGAACCTTATCCCTGCCTAAGCTATCTTTCTTTTGATTATAATTTAAAACTATATCTCCCACTTTAATCTCATTATAAAACTTAAATCCTTCATTAGTCAAAATACTTGTTTCCAAATCAATACAGTATTCTGGAGCATAACCCCAGTCTCTTTTAGCCTCAAGATTACCGAGGTAAAGCTTATCTTGCTTACCGGCTAAAATATTAGCTATTGCCCGGGTAATTTTACGGGTAACGAATGTCTCGCCGCGCCTGAAACTTTCATGATTAAAAAGTATTCCGTTGCAGGCAAATAAACCATAACCTTCACGATAATTTTTTACCATCCAATACGCGTAAACCTTGGCGCATGCATAAGGGCTTTGCGGCTTAAATGGAGTATCTTCTGACTGAGGAGGTTTCGCGGCGCCAAGCATCTCGCTGCTTGATGCCTGGTAAAACTTGATTTTTCTGCCACTGCGGCGGATTGCTTCCAAAATACGCGTGGTGCCCAAAGCAGTGATATTTCCCGTGTATTCGGGTATATCAAAACTTACCCGGACATGGCTTTGAGCAGCCAAATGGTATATTTCATCAGGCTTTATATTGAAAATAATATTATTAATTTGCTCGGCGTCAGAGATATCACCATAATGCAGGAATAATTTAGCTTTAGAATTATGCGGGTCAATATAAATATGATCAATCCTGCCCGTATTGAAAGTGCTTGCGCGGCGGATTATCCCATGCACTTCATACCCCTTGGAAAGCAAAAACTCTGCCAAATACGAACCGTCCTGGCCGGTGATACCGGTTACAAGAGCTTTTTTCATTATTTAGTTTCTCCCTTTTTATTCTTTTGCCAGAATTCCATAAAGAAGGCTAAAAATACACCCAGCATTAAGCTAATAATACCTGCGATTGCTACAATTCGTTTTTTGTTCGGGGCTATGGGATTTTCGCGAGAGGGGGACATTGGCAAATTAGCAAATTATGATTCATCAACTATTCCCCAATCCCAACTATGCCTCTATTTCTCGTCCACGAT
>JAHJHM010000100.1 GCA_018823915.1 Candidatus Omnitrophota bacterium | reverse complement strand
TTCTTCATAAATTTCTCTTGCTTCTAATACCTTTCCCATAATAATTAACTATGGCTTTCTAAACTTTTTAAATATCGCTTAAAAATTTTTATATATCTGCTTTTTTTACCGAATATCCCGCGATTTGCCTCTAAATTAAATACGCATCCTTTAAGGGCCGCAGCAATAAATTCTAATCCAATATAAAAGTCACTAATTATGCTCTTTTTTATACCAGATTTTATTATTCCGGCAAGACAAAACACTTCTTGGCAAGCCTTAGCTGTAGTAATAATGATCTCTTCACTTTTTCCAATAAGCTCGAGCTTGCTTGAGCCTTTTGCCTTTAGAATTTGCTCAAATATCTGCCCGTCTTGATCTATATAAGAATAAACCTTTTTTTTTAATTCTCCAAGGCTGCCTAAATATTTTCTTAGGCTTTCATCTTTACTTATAGAGAAACTAATTGCCTTTTCTATTAAGCTTATCCCCAAACAGCTTGCTAAACAAACCGCGCTTCCACCTCCAGGGGAAGGCTTCTTCTTAGCTAAGTCGTCCAAATAACCCCTCAATTTTATACAATATGTCTTCATGGGATTTGACAGGGAGAAAAAGTTCGCCGGTGTAACGGTGTCAAAAGGTTTTCTTTAATTAAAGAAAAATGTTCCCTTGTAGGATAGCCTTTATGCCCTGAGAAATTCCATTGCGGATAAAGAAAACCAACCAAACCCATAAGATAGTCTCTTGTTACTTTAGCCACAATAGACGCGCAGGATACTTCTTTTACTTTTTTATCTGCCTTTTCCAAACAGATGTAATCTAATTTCAGATGTGTACGGAAGATATTGCCATCGATAATAAAAGTAGCTCTTTTTAAATGAGGTGCTTTTATAAGAAGATTTTTTATTGCCCGGTTAAACGCTAAAAAAGTTGCCCCTAAAATATTATACTTATCTATCTCTGCCGAAGAAGCAATATTTACCGAGAAAATAGAATTTTTAATAATCCAGGGAAAAATCTCCTCTCTCCTAGAAGAAGATGTTTCCTTGGAATCCTTTACTGGAAACGAAGGCTTGTTTGCAAGGTAAAGAGCGCAACCTACCACTGGCCCTGCTAATGGACCTCGTCCTGCCTCATCAACTCCCACTATCATTGGTAAAATTCTCTAGATCCTAAATACTGGATTCTAGTTTTTGTTTTGCACACCCATAGATAGTATCTAGCATCTTTCCTAAGTAAGCATTGCCTTTTTGCCCACTCTTTCTCTTAAATAATATAATCTTCTTCTGCGCGGCTTTCTTTTGCTCTTTTTAACTACTTCTATTCTTCCAATATTAGGAGAATAGTAGGGGAAGGTGACTTCGTAAGCTTCTCCATAAGCAATTCTTCTTAAGGTGAAAGATTTTCTATGCATTGCTCCCTGGATTTTTATTACAATCCCCTCTACAGGGTGAATTCTTTCTTTGTCCTTATCCTTAATCTTATAGTAAACTTTGACAATATCCCCCTGCTTAAATTCAGGATAATCTTTCCTTAGGCTATCTAAAAGCTCTTTCTCCACCATCATCAATTTATCCATTATGCACCTCCATTTACAAGGATTAAGGTTAAAGGATTAAGGACAAAAATAAAAATACGTAAATCATTTCTTCTTCCTTTATCATTCTAGCAAATCCGGTCTTCTTTTTTTTGTTATCTCTAAGGACTTTTTTCTTCTCCACTCCTCTATTTTTTTATGATTACCGGAAAGCAAAACTTTAGGAACTTTAAGCCCGCGAAAATCCCGCGGCCTGGTATAGTGAGGAAAATCCAAAAGATTATTCTCGAAGCTTTCTTTTTTTATAGATTCTTTACAGGATACAACTCCTGGAATTAACCTGACTAAACAATCAATAAAAACCATTGCCGGCAGTTCCCCACCGCTTAAAACATAATCTCCTATAGAAATTTCCTCTTCAATTAGATATCCCTTTACTCTCTCATCAACTTCTTCATAACGTGGAGCAAGGATAATCAGCCTTTCATAATTTAAAAATTTCTTTATTACTTTCTGGTTTAAAGTTTTACCTTTAGGACTTAAGAGAATAATTCTTTTTGTGCTATCTTTATTTCTTTTAGGATATATCTTATATTTCAAAATCGCCTCCAGGGCAGCGGATAAAGGCTCCATCCTAAACACCATTCCTCCCCCCCCATAAGAAGGAGCATCTACTTTTTTATGCGGGCAGGAAGAATAATCCCGTAAGTTATGGATATTTATCTTTACTAAGCCCTTGTTTTGCGCTCTTTTTATAATAGATTCTTTAATAACAGGAGAAAACATTTTGGGAAAAATGGTAATTACGTCAATAATCATTACTCGGTGATTGATTAATTTTCCTTAAACTGCGATAGAAATTCTTTTTTAAATTCAGTAAATTTATCTTGTTTAATTGCCTCTCGAATCCTCACCATAAAATTTTCATACCAAAATACATTATGATAAGCAAGTAACTGTATTCCCAATAATTCTTTGACGTTGATGAGATGACGAAGATAAGCGCGCGAAAAATTCCCGCACACATAGCAAGAACACTGCTTATCTATCGGCCTTTCGTCTTTGGTGTAAGCCGAATTCCTTACTACGATTTTTCCTTCTCTGGTATAAACTGTTCCTGTGCGAGCAAATCTTGTAGGGATAACACAATCAAAAAGATCGCACCCCCTGCTTACTGCCTCTAAAATGTCTCCTGGCTTTCCATAGCCCATAAAGTAGCGAAGATAGCGCTTATCTGCCTCTTGCTCAATAAAAGAAAGTATATTATACCTTAAATCCTCTCCTTCGCCAACACTTAAGCCCCCAATACATAAACCATCTATCCCTAATGAAACGATATTTTCTAAGCACTCTTTTCTCAAATCTACATAGGTGGATCCCTGAATAATTCCAAAAAAAAGATTGTTATCTCTCTTGTTTTTATCAAAATAACTTTTACTCACTCCTGCCCAGTGAATAGTTCTCTCCACTGCTTCTTTGGCATAATCATAAGCAGTGGGGAATTTAACACATTCATCAAGAGGGACAATAACGTCTGAATTTAAATCCAGCTGAGCTTTTATTACATCCTCAGGGGTTAAAAAAATGGTTTTCCCGTCAATATGGGATTGAAACTCAACCCCGGAAGCATTAACTTTGCGTAATCTCTCTAAACTAAAAATTTGATAACCACCGCTATCGGTAATGATTGTCTTATAAAAACCCATGAATTTATGTATTCCACCACATTCTTTTATTATATCTACTCCTGGCCGTAAATATAAATGATAAGCATTAACAAGAAGGCCGGGGACTCCTATATCTTCAAGCTCCTTGGGAGATAATCCTTTTACTGCTCCCTGGGTAGCTACGGGGAAAAAAGCAGGAGTCTCTAATGCCCCATGATTAGTCGCAAAAACCCCTGTCCTTGCCTTTACGTCCTTATCTTCTTTTATTATTTTAAACATTGTAATCGCCCACTACTGAAGTTTCTCCCATTTTTTCTGACAGTCAATTCCAGTAAATGCAAAATGCAAACATCGAAATGAAAAATTAAAGTTCAAAAAATATAATGTTTTCAATCGTTGTAATCCCTGCCTGCCGGCAGGCAGGTTTTCTTAATCATTGTAATCAGGCGCTGATACGTTATGTAACAGCGCCATTATATCGCAACTTCAAAAAAAATAAAGTTATCAATTGCCATTTTTAAGATTATGATTTAAAATATAGCTGGACCCAAAGGAGTAAAAAAAATGTTAAAAATTGTGCTTGATACAAGTATATTTGTTAATCCGCAATCTCATCATCTTTTTGGAAAAACCCCCCAAGAAGCACTAAGCAATTTTTTGGATATACTAAAAGAAAAAAAAGATATCAGCTGCTACTTTCCTCCCTCTGTGTATGAAGAACTGATGAAATTTATGGAAAACAAACTCCCTACAGAAAAAACCGTGCTTCTGCACAAAAAACCTCCCTCTTCATACCAATCATCTATTCCCTCTCTTTTTCTTTATGAATTTATTGAAGAGATGCGTTCAAGGGTAAATAGGGGTTTAAGAGTCGCGGAAAAATATACAAGAAGAGGGTTAAGCATTTCACCCTCACGAGAAGAAAACCTACCCCTAAACCCCTCATCTAACGGGATAAAAAGAAAAGAAGAAGAAATTATAAAAAACTTGAGAACAGAATTTCGTATAGGAGTAAGGGAAGGGATAATTGACAGCAAGGAAGATTTTGACTTAATTCTCCTTGCTAAAGAGATAGATGCTCACCTGGCTACCTCTGACAATGGCCTCATAAAATGGGCGCACAAATTAGGCATAACCTGCATGAGTGCCCAAGAATTAAAAGAAACAATTCACGCCTCTTGTCTTAATAAGGATAAAAGTTAAAGGCTGAGGGATAAAGTACGCTTGGGTATGAGGTTCATCTCATTAGGTTTTCAAGATGTCTTTTGCCTAGGATACGATATATAAAAAAATCTTTATCTATAGAAAAGACCTTACTGATATTTAGAGTCTCGGCTGTAATGAGTAAAGTCGCATCGGCAAAATCCATAGGGATATCTGAATATTTTTTTTGTAATTCTATTATTCTGGATAGATGCTCTTTAGTTAAATCAAATATCTCCACCCCACCCAGGTTAATCCATTTTAAAAAGTCTAATTGCGCCTCAAGGTGAACATGCGCTTTGAGAATGTAAGCGGCTTCTGCTATTATTGGCCAGGTGGCGACAAGTTTACCGTGAACGCTTTGGCGATATCCCCCAAGTCTACACTTAGTTTTTTGGTGATATTTATCGGATTTATCAAATAAAGCAATTAGCGGGCCGGCATCAATTATGGCTATGTTTTCTATCTAACACCTCCCCTATATACTTTTTTCTTTTTATAGATAAATCGCCCTTATCACTGCCATATCTACCGAATAATTCTCTTTCTGTTTTGAGGAAGGCTTTACTGGGAAAATGTCTTTGATAATATTCAAGGATACTCTTGGCCATAATCTCTGATTTGGAGAGATGCTCTGATTGACTTAAGATATCCAAAGTCTCCTTAATATGAATATCACATCTTGCGGTAATGGTCTCTTCTTTTGTATGGTTGGATGATTTAGCAATAGCCACATTATCACCTCCTGTATTACAAAGTGTAACACAAAATATTGCTTTTGTCAAGTATTAGTGGGTTATGCAATAGGCTACGAATATTGGTGGGAATTTAAAAAAACTTAATTCCAAAAAGAAAAGGAATTAAATGAACCGTCTCCGGAATTCCTATTGTCAATAACTAATTATCTAACTACGTCCCCCGTCCATGTTCCGGAATTCGGAATTTTTAAGAGAAATTAGGCCAGGTTAAAATCAGCTACAGGCACTAATTCTTTTCTCTGTACCGCCTTTCGTTCCTTTAAAATCGATTCTAATTTAGAGGCAACAGTCGCATTGTATTCTCGTTCCCCACATTGAGTACATACTCCTGCAGGAACATTCTCTACAATAAATACTTCTCCTTCGTGCTCTTTCACTGCAGTAACCATCTGCTCATGAATATTACCTCCACAAAAGACACAAATATTCTTCATCTTAGCTCGTCCTCCTTTTTCGAAACCCATCGGTCCATTTTGCTGAATCCGGACGATACACAGTAATAACTTTTACCAATGGTGGCAGAGACGCGCATACATGTATTGGCTTGCCTGCGTCAGTCTTGCCATTTATAAGACAAGCCGGCAATGGATAAGCCTTGGCTTATTCTTCAATAATCTCCCCGCTCATAATTCCTGCGACCATATCTTGAAAGCTCAAATCGTCCGCTCTCATTTCTCCAAATGCGTGATCAGTAACTTTAAACTTCTGCTTGCTGATATAATCCCGGATTTCATTGATTTCCAAAATAATTTCTCCAATCCCAGAGTTGCCGAATTTTTAGCCAACGCCCGCTTTAAAAGGCGGCAATAAAATTGATTTTTCTTATTCCGGATTTACCGTACGATTATATCATATTTACGCTACCATGGATTAAAAAGATTGACTCATCTATTTGCAAAAACAATTCTGGGAAAAAGCGTTAAACCTTATCTTACAAAAGTGACATTGTCAAAAATGTAAACTTAAGATAAATAAATTAGGTGTGACGCCTTTATCCCTAAACTGCTAAACTGCCAATGTCCCTATTCTTCCCGGCTAATGAGCCAAAACTTTATAAAGTTACAGCCCGCGAATTATTTTTTGTCCGCTTAGCAGTAAAAACAATTCTTAAATCTGTTCCGCAGGCTTTGGCTATTTTATTTAAAAGTGGCAGGCCGTAACCATTATAATCAACGCTCTCGTAGCGCGAGATAGCTGACTTAGTGGTGTGTATTCGCTTGGCCAAAGCCGCTTGGGTCAAATGTGCATGGTGTCGTGCTCTGGCAATCTGTTCCCCTATGCAAAGATTTTGGTACTCCTCATCAAACCTCCTGCGGAATTCTTTACCCCCCATTAACTTGTCCATATAGGTTTTAGTTTTTCTCATAGTAAATACCTCCTTTGACTCTAGCAATATAATCTTTTTTCATAGACTTGGCTTTCTCTAAATCCCTTTTGCTTACCTTCTGAGATTTTTTCATGTAGGCATTAGTAATAATTATCTTCCCGCCTTCATAGAAAAAGTTAAAGAAACGTTGGCCCGCTGGTTTAAACTCATAAATTTTCTCTTTCGGATCCACCTGTCGAAACTTCGTTATATCAAAAAGCCTCCCATGCTCAGCAATGTATTTCACCAAAGCAGCAAGTTTTACTTTTACATCTAAAGAGACGTTTTCTAAATACTCTTTACCCGGGATTTTACCGATTCCGGTAAAGTAAAATTCTACCTGAAATTTTTCCCCTTGGTAAAAAATATACTCTTCTTTTTTGGGAACTGCCATATATTACCTCAATATAAGGTTAACATATTTGCTAACCTTTGTCAAGAGCAATTTAGGAATTCTTTCTTTCGCTCACCCTTGAATGTAAATAGTTTTCGTTTATAAACATTGTAAACGGATTCCGTTTACAAATAAAATGCGCCTAAAAATTCGCTTGAATCCCTTTTAAGCGTCGCAAAAGGTTTACTTTTGCGACATAAATATTTTTAACCGGCTTTGTCCTCTCTTTAAACTATGGAATTTTCTCTGGCCTTTACTATGGAATTTATTCTACCATTGAGGACCGAAAATGCGGTTTTTGCTTAAAGGATGACCGCGCGCTGCTTTTTCGGATTCGAAAGAGGTTACCACACGCCTTTATAATGCCCTAAAAGACTTTCATATTTGTGTTCTGCGGGGTTTTCTTGGACAAGCCCAGGATTTCTCTTTGGTTGGTAGGAATAAACAAAAAAATAAGGTCTATGCGATAGTTAAATTTTACAAACCTATTGCTTTCCTAAGATTCTCATGCACCTTCCAAAAATCTTGTTGGGAAAGAACCCCTAACCAATGGACTATCATACTATTTTTTATTGTTCGAATAATTCCTGTAACTAAAGATGGGTATATGAGCCCCGCTTTTTTCCACTCATCTATTTTGGTATCGCCGGAAAGCACTCTTCTTATATTGTGTGTGATAGCCACAGCGATCACCTCTTGACGGTTCTTATGATAATTATCACTGCTTATTATTAAGGCTGGTCTCTTCTTAGATCCCTTCTCTTCAGAAAAGCCAAAATCAACCAGAACTATATCACCACACTTATATTTTGTCATAAGCGGCGTCCTTTTTATTATCCCATAACTTTTTTAGGATGGGGTCTTGGTCCAGATGCATAGTCAGAGCTGACAGTTCTCTTTCTTCAGCTTCTTGGTGTAATCGCTCCCGCACACTTTCAACGACATACTCCCGGATGGTTTCGCCATGAAGTGCCGCGTAGACCTTTATTTGTCTATGTTCCTCAGGAAGCACATCAATGCTTAATCTCTCTCGTGTTGTAGCTGCTTTTGTCATGTTTTTCACCTCCAAATATAAATATACACTATTTCATTAAATGTGTCAAGGCACAAATGTTGATTTGTTAAAAAAGTTTTCTGCGCAAGATTCACTCCTAACGCCGCGAAAGTAACACTTTTGCGATCCGCACATCTTTAGTAAAGTTTGATCTCTTGTAATAGTTCAGCTATTAGAAAAACATACTTCGTCAACGACAATTAAAATTCCTAAACAATACCGGGTTGAAGAAGTACTTAGGGAGGAACTAAAGCGTTAAAAAACGAGCGGTTATTTCGTGAAAGCAATATTTTCCTTAATGTATCTAACGGGGCTAAGCCGTTAAGTTTGGCCGTTTGCAATACGCTAACCAGTACATTATGATT
>JAHJHM010000099.1 GCA_018823915.1 Candidatus Omnitrophota bacterium | reverse complement strand
CTTCTATTTCTTTTAAGTTTATTTTGCATTTTTCACTTTGGAATTTGCATTTTGCAATAAAACGTACTTTACTGACTATTTACCGAGTTAGGCTAACCTAAATTTATTACCAAGCGGTGCAGGCGCCTCGGCCTCCTCCAGAAACACCGGTTAGAAAATCTCCGCTCTCCGGCCCTAAACCCGCGCCAAGACTGCCGGAAGTACTGTAATATGAATTCCAATCCCAGCTTAGAGGATGTCTAGGAAGAGTACCTTCGGTTAAATAGGTAAGGAATAAAGCATCATGAATAGTAAAGGGAAATTTTGCTGTACCATCAACTGCTTGACGGGCATAATAGTGTGCTAAGGCAGTACGAATTCCTGCGCCTATTCCCGCACAGGCAGCTCTTTGAGCGTCCTTTCTTAAATTAATGAACCGGGGAATAACAATTATGGACAGAATAGCAATAATAACAATAACCATGATCAACTCTACCAGTGTAAAACCTTTTCTTTTAATTATCTTATCCACAGGCCGCAGGGACCCTCCTGATACCTTACCCAGCAGGGTAGGCCTTCCCAAACATTTTAGGGAAGGGCCTTGAAGGAGGGGTCTTACCTCCCCTTCTTTAAGAAGGATAACAATTCTTTTTAACTATGTCAAGGATTTAAATAAAAAACCCCGTTCTGACGTACTATCAAAACGGGGTAAATTAAGCTAAATTATATTCCGGAACAAGCTCCTGTCAAATTACTAGGAGGCTGGCCAATTTTTAATCTCATTTTTGTTACGATTGTACCATTAACAAGGCTACCTGAAGTACTATAGTAAGAATTCCAATCCCAACCATGAGGATGTTTGGGAATTGTGCCTTCAGCTATATAGTTAAGAAACGCGGCAGTATGAAGATTAGCAGGAAATGCTGCCGTACCGGCAATTGCTTGACGGGCATAATAATGAGAAAGGGCGGCGTTAATTCCTGCTCCGGTTCCGGCGCAAGCAGCTATCTGAGCGTCCCTTCTTAAGTTAATGAACCGGGGAATAACAATCACAGCTAAGATAGCAATAATTACAATGACCATAATCAATTCTATCAACGTAAAACCTTTTCTTTGAACCATCTTCTTTACCTCCTTTTGTATTTTCACTTTAACCACCTTTAGAGCACCCAAGTCTTTATTATTATGTCAAGTCTTTATTATTATGTCAAGTCTTTATTATTATGTCAAGTCTTTATTATTATGTCAAGTCTTTATTATTATGTCAAGTCTTTATTATTATTTTTTCCTACTAATCCTCTAAGGTAAGTGCTCACCTCGAAGGATGGCTCCGGGCACCTCACTCCTATAAAAAATTCTCCTCTTTTTTTCATCTGGCAGTGGGCAACTTCTCCTTTTACCTTCAACTCTTTCCCCTCAGAAGATATAAAATTTAAAACCAAGGCGGCCCCTTGCGGTATAAAAAAATGAGCTTTAATCCCCAGGCCTTTACCGTTTAAAGACACGTTGGTTGTACTGGTAGAAATGGTTTGCGAAAAAGTTAAAGCTACTCTTACATCAAAAATCTTAACCTCTATAGGAACGTTTAGAGAAACTCTTTCTGACTCACGATGAAAAGGGAATTTTTGCAGCCCTTGCGATTTAAACATCAACTTTTCCATTTCAAAAAAATTATCTTCAAAACCGAAATACTTATCTAAAGCCCTAAAAATTGCATAAGGAGAGCAAGTAAGAGGATAAATATTTAACTCTGTCCTGGCCTCCAAGTTCATTAATAACTCGGCATTAAGAGGATTGGCCATGGCTACGAATAAAGTATCCTCAATCTTAAATAAAGGGATCAAGAGACTGCGACGGCAGAAATCCTGGGGAAGAAGAGCTAAAACATCATCTTTAATAGCATAATCTGTTAATTTTACAAAAGGAATACCTGAGTTTATAGCAAAAAACGCGAAAACATCTTCCTCTTTAAGATAATCTAAATTTATCAGAGAAGAAAAAAGTGATTTTTTTGTTTTCTTCTGCTCTTGTTTAGCTCTAATTAACTCATTAGGGCTAACCCAACGGTCTCTAACTAGTTTCTCTTCTAAATCGTTCATTAGTCTAAATAGCTGTTATTTAGCTTTGAGAATACCTCTTTTTTTAGTCTCTGTCAATAGATAAACTTTGTGCCTTTGTCCCTCTGTGCCTTCTTTGTTATCCTGTCTGCTTAAAAACCTCGATTAAATTCCACATCGGTAAAAAGATAGCAAAAGCAAGAAATGCTACTCCCACAGCCAAAACAACGGTCAATAAGGGTTCGATAAGGGTAATTAAATTCTTGATCGCGACTTTTACATCTAAAGAAAAGTACTCATAAAGAGAATCAAGCATCTCAGAAAGTGACCCGGTTTTTTCTCCAATAGCAATCATATAGGCCACCATGCGGGGGAAAAACTTACTTTCTAAAATCGCCCCGGAAATTCCTTTTCCCTCAGCAACATCCTTCTTAATCTTCTCCATCTCCCTGGATAGAATTACATTGCCTAAGCTTGCCTTAACAACATCTAAAATTTTCAATATCGGCAGCCCTGATTGATAAAGTACACTGAACATAGAAGAAAACCTAAGCATTGTAATTTTATTATAAATTTTACCTACAATGATTATTTTAAATTTTAACTCATCCCATTTTTTTCTTCCCCTGGGAGTATTTATCAACCAGCGGGAAAAAAAGAATAAGCTGCCCAATACACTACAAAATAATGGATACCATAAAATCTTTAAAAAAATATTGGGGCTATCCCTCCATGGCCCGCGAACTAATTCGCTTATGCCAATCATCATCTGCGTAGGAAGAGGCAAAGGTGTTTTGAAGCTGCTGTAAAGCCCTGCAAACACAGGAACAACCTTAATAGAAAGAATTATAAAAGCAAGCACCATTGCCGATACTACCAGCTGGGGATAACGAAGAGCAGTTTTTATATTCATTTGTGTTTCCTGTTCTTCCTCTAAAACACTTGCTAGTTTCAAAAGCACCTTATCTAAAACACCTCCTGTCTCCCCGGCAAGCACAGCATTAACATACAGCTCGCTAAACACTCCTGGCCACCTTGATATTGCCTGTGATAATCTTTTTCCTTCTCTTATATCACAAACTACTTGACCAAGAGCATTTTTAAGATTGCCATCTTCGCTTTGCTCAGCAAGAACTCCTAGTCCTTCTACGATAGGGACTCCTGCTTTTACAATAGTAGCGAACTGGCGAGTAAAAACTATAACGCTTTGCGCAGAGGCTCTCCCTGTCTTTTTTTTAAAAAGGCTCCTGTTAACTGTTGTTTCATCTCCAGACTTAACTGCTTTATATGTAGATAGAGACATTTTTCGAAATATTCAGTGCAAAATGCAAATTGTAAAAGTCAAAATTAAACAGCCACACACAAAACTCATTTCCCTTATCCTTTCATTTTGCTATTTTCATTTTTCACTTTGCAATCTGCACTTTGCAATTTGTAATAGAATGTGCTCTGCTGACTACTCAGCAGAGTGTCCTGTTGGACTATTTACAAGAACGACTATGTTACGTTAAATTCTTTTATTACCGACCTTACAAGCTCACAGTCAATCTGGTTAACTCCTTTAGCAAATCCAGAAAGAAGCACAAAATCGCATAAGGTATTTATTTTCCGCGGAAGGCCTCCCGTATGTTCAAATATTATCCTTACTACATCTTTATTAAAAAATGGCACTGTGCCGCCGGATACATCTTCACTGGCAACCTCAATTCTATGGGCAATATACTTAGCTAATTCCTGTTCCTCTAATGCCCCGAGATGACAACGTATGGGTATCCTCTGAGAAAAAGACTTTAAAGCATCTATTTTGGCTTTTAGTTCCGGCTGCCCCAAGAGAAGTAGGTTAATAAGAAATTTCTCTTCGGTTTGAAAATTTAAAATAAGGCGCAGCTGTTCGAATATCTTTACGTTATCAATGGTATGGGCTTCATCAATAATCACAACATTACCTTTTCCCTCACGAGTGTTTTCTACAATGGTATCGTATAATTTCTCCAGAAGAGGATCTATCAGCAATTCCGTTTTTTTCTCGGGCAAACTTTGTGGGTTAAGCGAACGCAAAATTGCCCTAATAAGTTCTGCCGGTTCAACCAAAGAAGGGTTACTAACATAAGCCCAACAGAATCTCTGTTCTCCCAAGTCTCTTAAAATAACCCTGCTTAGTAAGGTCTTGCCGCAGCCAAAAACTCCCGTAAGCAAACCGCAGCCTAATCCGGAAGCCACCACATAGGTTAACTTCATCAGCGCGTCCTCGTGTTGAGGGGATAAATAAAGATAACGAGGGTCAGGCGTATTCCCAAAAGGTTTTTCTTTTAAACCCCAATGCTTCTCATACATATGCTTCTATTTCTTTTCGCTAAGCCAACGCGCGAGGCGTAGATGATACTTTTCTAAATCCTTAGTATCAACCTTAACCTTTATCGCGGGTTTAGACACATTTGCCTTTATCTCACTAACAGGCTTATCCATGGGGATACCCTCATACCCTTGCGGGCACAGGCGGGCACAAGTAGACCCTCCTGATACCTTTGAAGGAGGGGTCTTACTAATCACAGAAGCTTCTTCTACTCTTAGCTTGCCTTTTAATTCTATTTTTTCTTCACAAACCCTGGCTATTTCCTCAAAAGTAGTAATGCCGCTTAAAACTTTTTCTCTGCCGTCCTCCCATAAAAGCCTCATTCCCTTGTCCGTTGCTTTCTTTCTTAAGTCTCCTGTGGAAATACCCAAGGTAATCATTTCCTTTATCTCCTCGTCAACAATCATAAGTTCAAATATTCCTGTGCGGCCATAGAAACCGGTGCCTCTACATTTTTCACAGCCCTTGCCGCGATAAACTACTAAATCCGATTTATCCACGGGGATAGACCCTCCTGATACCTTTAAAGGAGGGGTCTTATCCTCTAAGCCCCATCTCTTAATAACTGCCTGCGTTGGCTTATGCGGCTCCTTACAATTAGAGCAAATTACTCTAACTAATCTCTGGGCCATTACTCCTGATAAAGAAGCCGAAACTAGAAAGGGGTCAATTCCCATATCAATCAACCGGGCTACAGCACTGGGGGCATCGTTGGTATGAAGAGTCGAAAAAACTAAATGTCCGGTTAAGGCGGCTTGAATTGCCATTCTTGCTGTCTCTAAATCCCTTATTTCACCTATCATGATTACATCGGGATCCTGACGAAAAATAGACCTTAAACCGACAGAAAAAGTCATCCCTGCCTTAGGATCAACCTGCACTTGACGAATAAGCCCTAAGCGATACTCTACAGGATCTTCTAAGGTAATAATATTTCTATCTACAGTATTTATTCTCATAAGAGCTGAGTGCAGGGTTGTAGTCTTACCACAGCCGGTAGGGCCGGTAGAAAGAACTATCCCATAAGGCCTGGAGATTAACTCTTCGTATCTCTTTAAATCGTAAGGTGTAGTAAATCCCATTCTTTCCAAGCCAATAGTTACCGAAGCCGTATCCAACACGCGCATAACTAAATTTTCTCCATGAATTGTGCGCAAGGTTGATACTCGAAAATCAACTACCTTATCATCAACCTTGATACGGAAATGGCCGTCCTGAGGAAGCCTTGACTCGGCAATATTCATCCCGGCCAACACCTTTATCCGGGAAATTACCGCTAATTCCCAATCTTTGGGAGGAGGAGGGATCTCATGAAGCACGCCATCGATGCGAAAACGAACCCGGGTTAAACCTTCCTCCGGTTCAATATGAATATCACTAGCCCTGTCTCTTACTCCTTGGGTGATAATGACGTCAACGATCTTAGAGATAGAGGGGGTTTCGCTTAAACGCCTGACTTCATCTACTTTTAATTCAGAGAATAAATCCTCATCCTTGGTACGATAAATTCTGCTTGTAGCCTCTGTAATATCCAAAAGAGGAGAAAAATAAACTTCTAAGGGGTATCCGGTGGAAGCTTGTATCTGATCAATAAAAGATATATTCTGCGGATCTTCCATTGCTATGTGAAGAAAACCATTTTTAATAAAAAGAGGGGCGGAATGAGTATCACGGGCTAAATCTTGAGAATAAATATTTAATAAATCCGGGCTTACCTCTAGTTTAGATAAATCCTTATACTCTATACCTATTTTTTGAGCAATCGTCTTATATAAGATATCTTTGGTTAAAAGATGCGTATCTAAGAGTACCTGCTCTAAGGAACGTTTCAGCTTCTTTGTCTCTTGGCCAACTTTTTTTAAATCTTCAAGAGTAAGTACTCCCGACTGTAAAAGGATATTTTTTAATTCTTCTTCTCTCATTTTTTCGTCTCGCTTTTTATAAACTCTACCCAGGCTTTAACTGTTTCTTTCTCCTTACCGGAAGGAGTAAATTTTAAATATTTTTCATAACAACTTAATGCTTTTTTTTTATCATTTAAAAAATTTTCGTAGATAATTCCTAAATTATAATAAGCGTTGGCGTCACGCGAATTTAAAGAAATGACGGTTTCAAATTTTTTTAACGCGCTTAGATAGTCCAATTTTTTTAAATAAATAACCCCTAAGTTATAGTGAAAGTTGTAATTGTCGGGGTAAACCAGTAAAGCTTGGCTGTATAAATTTAAAGCCTCATCCAATTTTCCCTGGAGATAAGCTTCTTTGGCTTTACTTAAAATATCTCCTTCATTTTTAATACTTTTGACGCTTTCTGCTTTTGGCTTGGATACCCTTTGAACTTCTTTTTCAGGAGAAATTAATCCCTCAAGCTTAACATCTTCAATATTAATCGTGGCTGCCCCCTCAAGAAGGGCCTGAGCTTTCTTGAAAGCTTGATCTGCTTTATGGTAATCCTCTTTTAAAATATATTCTTTACCCTTTAGGTAATAACTTTCGGCGGCTTGAATATTATCTTTACTAACCTGGAGTTCTTGGGCAAAAATTGCTCCTAAAAAACAAACGAGGCCTGTCCATATCAAAAAAATTGCCTTGGACACTTCTTTTATCCATTTAAAATTCAAAAGAGTTTTTCCTATATTTTGTGCCTCTGCCACTTTGTACCTCTGTGCCTTACCATTCACTATTCAGAGTGAATAGACTCAATCTCTACCTTTATTTCCTTCTCTTTGCCAGACTCTTGAACAGAAAATTCCCTAACAGGAAAATGATTAATACCTCTTATCTTTTTGAATCTTTCGTTCAAAGAACTAATTAAATCTCTCCTGTGCCTTAGCTCTTGGGCTAAACCTACATTTTCTAACTTAATTTTTACTATAGCTTCTCTTAAATTAACCAAATCCTTTAGCTGATTCTCTAGTTTATTTACCAGCTCTAAAGTAGTATCATTTTTTTCTTTTAGTGCCCTCTCTAAATTTGATATTTTGTTTGCCCGCCCAACCAACTCGAGTTCTATGTCTTCTACTTTTTCTTTTGCTTGAATATACTCAAGATTAATGGCGCTGTAATCCTCCTTTAATACAGCAAACTCCTCCTCTAAGGAATTAATCCTTTGTTCCTTGCTTTGTAATTTTTTATTCAATTGCTCCAAAAATTCTTCTAGCCTGTCTTTCTCCTGATATGACAGAGCATGCTCTCTTCCTAAATTTTCTGTAAAGGCAATCAATTCCTTTCTTTCTTTTCCTAGTTTACCCACTTTACTTTTTAATTCCCGCATCTCTTGATTCAATAAATTAACTGTGTTAACATATTCGATCATTTTCGCCTCTAAATTTAACTTCTCATAAACAATTTCCTGACTTTCTTCGTTTAAAGAATTAACTTTTGTTCTCAATTTTTTATTCTCTTTGCGGCTTCTGGAAATTTCTTCTCTTAAATCTTCTATTTGTTTAGAAAACTCTTCTCTTTCCTGCTGACCATCTATAGCTTGAGGCTTTAAATCCTCTCTGTTTAAAACGCTGATCTTATCAAAAATTTCTCCCTGCTCTTGATTTTCCCTGCAGGAGTTAGATAGCTTTTTTTTAAACTCGGCGGTTGTCTTTAATCTTTTCCTCAAAATAGCTTCTTTGTCGCCAGAGGCCTCTTGTTTGCCGTTCTTAGCATTACCTAAAGTTTGTACAAAAAGCTGGTTAATGTCTTTGAATTGAGAGCGGTAATTTTCTTCTGCCAGCTTAGATATTTTAGATTGATAAAGAAAATTCACCGAAATTAAGAATAAAAATACGATTGCTACTTCTAAAAAAACAACGAATAATTTTTTTTTCATCCGCTATCAATTGATCTCGATTTCTCTCAAATTTAATTTAAATGGCCGGGGGGATAAAATTGCCACAGTATCTAATGCTCTATCCTCCTCTTTAAATAAACCCGCCGCTAAAAGGGAAACTCCCTCATCTATAATCCTATCGAATGAATATCTATAATTTTCTTCCGCTAGCAGAGGAAAAGGTTTATATTCTACTTCTACCCTGCCGCTTAAGATGACCTGGCCGTTTTTTACATCTTGAACGTACACTCTTACTGAAACTATGGAAGTATTTCCTCGAGCGCTTCGGCATATGCCCCCTTCAATTATTTTTCCTCTAACTATAGCATCTACTTCTAACTCTTCTCCCAACTCTCTGATTTTTCTTTCTGAAAAACCCGCAGTAACTCCTTGCAAAAAAGGAATTCTTTCTTGTTTTCTTTCTCCTTTAATCTTTATCCTTTTTCCTTTATCCTTAATTACTGTCTCTATCTCCTGTCTCATCCTATCTGAATGAGATCCATACCTAAACTCGTATTCCGGAGAAAGTAAACTAACAAAATCATCTTTGGTTGTAGCTATGGCATCTCTATCATTTACATTCATTTCTTCTATCTTGGGCAGCGTAACTATTCCTTCACGAGAAAGTAATTCTTCCACATCTTCCTGAATTGCTACCTGTATACCTCGCTTAATAAACTCATCGGTTAAAGCCTCAACTACCTTTCTATTAAGCCCCCATCTTAAAGACTTAAGAAAATCCTGCTGATGAGAATAATCAGCAAAAGGAAATATTGCTACTTTTTTAATGGCTTTAATTTTTGAAGAAGAAATCGGCTCTTTCAAGCAAATACTTTTAGAAACAAGGCGAGCGCAGCCGGCGACAAAGATAAAAAAAACTAATAGCACAACTACTACGAATTTCTTCATTTATTCTATCAATTAATCCTATAAGGCTTAATATCTCTCAATTCCAGCTTAAAAGGACGTAGGTTTTCGGCAAGCTCTACTACCGGTTGCTCTACTGTCTTATTTTCTTTTACTATATGAGCAGTTACAAAAATTAATAAATCTGTCTTCTTGTTGGGGGTGATCTCTCTATGCCTAAAAAGAGACCCTAATAAGGGAATATCTCCCAGGAAAGGAACCTTACTGATACTGTGCGTTGTTTCATTCCTCACTAACCCTCCGATCACAATTGTCTGGCCGTCCTTTATCGTTACTTCTGTCTGTGCAGACCGTTCGGAAGTAACCGGCCGGCGTGCCTCAGGAGGGCCTTCCCATCCTGTTTGATTCGAAACTTTCGGTCTTAATTTTAGCCTTATTTGTCCCTGAGAGTTTGTTTGAGGGGTAACAGTCAAGGTTACTCCCATTTCTTCACTTTGATAGCCGGTTATATTATACCTGCCTGTATCGCTATCACGGCTAAATAAAGGAATGGGCACAGTATCTCCTACATGAATTTCTGCTTCTTTTTTATCCAAAGTTACTATGCGGGGAGCTGAAATAAGCTTAGTATCATTTCTTGATTTTAATAATTCCAGAGCCATCTTAAATTGAGTAAAGTCCAATGTTCCAAAGGTAAAATTTCCACTTGATGTGTAAGGAAACCCGTATGGATCAGGGAAATCTGTAGCCGTAGGGTCAGTAGAGGGAAAAACGTTCTTCATCCATTTTCCTCCTCCACCAGGTTCAAAGGGCAAAGTAGTTTTACGCGAAGCTCCTTGAGCAGTAACTTGCATTGTCCAATTAATCCCCATTTTTTCTGTTTCATCAAGAACCGTCTCAATAAATTTTGTTTCAATTAACACCTGGGGGGTGCTTTCGTCTAAATTGGGCAGCATCTTTTCTATTCTAGTTATTGCCCTAAAGGTATCGTTAATGATTAAAGAGTTAGTGCGGGTATCCACCTGCATTGAGCCATCAGAGGATAAAAATGTCTTCAGTATACCTTTTAGTTGGGAAGCATCAGCATTATTTAATCTAAAATGCTTTATTTGTTTGGGCTCTTTTTTTACTTCTTCAACAGGAAGGCCACCTTCCTCTTTTTCAAGAGGGGCAAATTTCTCCGCTTCCTGGGGCGTAGCAACTCTAATTACATTTCCTCTTTTACTATAAACAAATCCATTTATAGTTACTATAGCATCCAAGGCGGCCTCAATAGTAACATTTTGAAGCTGAATGGTAATTGGGCCTTCTACTGATTTAGAAAATACTATATTTAAGTCGTATTGTTTAGCTAGTTGCCTTAGAACATCTTTTATGTCAACTCCTCTAAACTCAAGATATTCTATAATCGGAGAATCCCCGCCATTCTCTTTAATTGTTGTACTTTGAGAAAAAGTGGATACTCTCAATGCTAAAACCGTTAGAATAAAAAATAAAAAACTAATTTTTTTCATCTTCCTAAGATTTTCTTCAAATTTTTAATATCTCTAGAGGAGTATTGGCGCCAATGATTTATGGGATTACGATGAGGCTTAGGGAATATACCTCTTTTTTCATAACGAAGGATTGTCTGCTTAGAAATTCCTAATTCCCGGGCAACTTCTTCAACAGTAAAATAATATTTATCTTTTACCATATTAATACCCTTTGATGCGTTTTAATACGTTTAGATACACTTTAATATACTTTAATTTTGTACTTGTTGTCAAGTGTATTTCTTCTACATTTTTATAGGACTTCAATATATGGTGGGAAAATTTATTTCCTACCATATATGGTGTCTTAAACGAGGTTAGCTACTGGTAAATATTCACTGAACACCGTCTAAATTCTTTTGAATATCCAGTGAATATTCAATGCAAAATGCAAACTGTAAATTGTAAAAGTTAAAATTAAACACTTGCACACAAAACTCATATCTCTTACTTTTGCATTTTTCACT
>JAHJHM010000098.1 GCA_018823915.1 Candidatus Omnitrophota bacterium | reverse complement strand
TGCTCTATGGGACGTCCCTTACGTATTGAATTCGAAGGTGCTTTATATCACATAACTACACGTGGGAACGAACAAAAAGATATTTTTCTGGATGGAGAAGATAGAGAGAAATTCTTTGAATATCTGCAGTTGACAAAAATCAGCTGTTCGCCTTTGGCGAGATCTCGCTGGATTGGCTTGTTATGCATCTATAATTTTTGTATTCGTAAAAGCATTTCTTTATAAACTTCTTCATCTCGACGCATTCCAACTTTTAGAACTAAAACTTTAATAGTGTTTTTTTCGATGCTATAGACAACACGATAATGAGATATTTTTAATTTCCAATATCTTTTTAATTCACTGCGGAGAGGGAAACCATATTTTTCAGGTGAGACGCTTAATTTTTTATAGATAGTTTTTAGGATTATAGATTGGTCATGTTTATTGATTTTTTTGAAATCCTCATCGACTACGAGATGATGAATTTTTATTTGCCACATTTTGCAGTTATTTCAAAAGTTTTTCGATATCAATATAATCGTCTTTTTTACTATTCTTAAAGCGTTTATGAGCTATGAATCCTAATACGATATCCTCAGCTGTTTCGACAATGTGTTGAATGTGCTCATATTCTTCATTAGACATTAATACGGCTGTGGGTTTGTGCCTTTTTTCAATAATAACTAAGCCTTTGCTAGTCATCTTCAGGATTTTTTCAATCCCTTTGCGAAGTTCAGAAACCCCAACTAATGTGGTATTTTCTTTAATTGTAAGCATATTTATCACCTCTCTTTTAGTAATTAAAGTATAACATATGTCAAGTGAAATGTCAAGTAGATGGGTATATTAATTGCCATTTTAATTGAATTTTTATTAATTAATTTATGTATAACACAAAAATCAGCGGCGCGTTAACGTCAGCTGGATTGCCTTGAGAATATAAATGCCCCCGAGGTTTGAACAGGATTGATTTTGCTGCTAAAATCATCCTAAGCATATTAACCCGTGCTGGCTTTACAGAGCCGCACAAAAGATAATGTCAAAAGTTGTATGAAAAAAAGGGATGAATGAATGGATCAACAGCATCCAATTAAATCTGTTAAAAACAATGAGAATTATAACTCAGGAAGAGATAGAAACAATAAGTTTTGTAATTAAGTAAATACGATTAGACAGCATAATAGATTTGAGTTCTTTGATAAAACGGCAGGCTTAAATTAAGCAGCTAAAGATATTATCTTAGCCCATTTACCTTGGATATTAGCAACCGCATTTAACTCCGGCATAGGAATAGGCACATTATAATTTAAAGCCATATGCGGCCTTAGGAAGTTATAGTGAGTAACAAAAAGAGTAGTTAAAGCAACAGCTCCGTTAAAAGAGCTAAATCCATGCGCTGGGCGGACATGATACTTATAAGTCCTATTCAAGCGTTCGATGAGCTGTTTAAAAGGCCTAAAAAGCGTAGATTCAGAATCAAGATTCTGCAATCCAATAACTTTACGGTGGTTTATCTGTTTTTTAGAATCATAGAGTTGGTTAAGGAAGTGAATACCTGCAGCATAAGAAGGGTTGCCGTCAGTTATAAGCGTAAGCTTTTGTTTATCTTCGGCAGTTCTTACAGCTTCATGCATAGATACAATAGCTGGTAAGGTTTCACGTGAGGAAGCAGTGTGATAAGAAGTAATTTTATGATTCTTGGAGGATAAAAAGAAAAAGGTAAAAGCATTTCTTCCTGATATTTTGATATAAGCTTCATCGCCAGTCTGAATGTTATCAATATGACCTTTATTATTAAGATTAAACTGATGACAGTGATAAGCGGCAGCTTCAGCGTAATTAAGAACAGTTTGATAAGATACGGATATGTTAAAAACAGAGCGTAAAATAAGAGCTGTTTTACGTGCGCTGTTAGCAAAAGATACATAAAAGGTCATAATAAGGCCTAAGATATTTTGAGAGTTGTGGATCTTCGAGATATTAACAGTTGGCTTTAAGGGGGCCGAGTGAACGAGTTGATTACTTTCAAAGTGATACTCGCGATACTGATAGCATAATTTAAAATGCGAGTTTTGTTTTTTTCTCAAAGCTTGCTCTGAAGCGTTAAGTTTGGATAAAGCATTAATGCGATACTGGCAATTATCATTGCAGCATTTATGAATAGTAACTTCTTTGTGTTGTTTCCAGTGGAATAAAGCGCAGCCGCAATAAGGACAGAAGAATTTAGCTTTTTGACAATTTCTAAATTTTCGTTCAACTGGGAAAAATTGAGCACATACTTTCTCATACAGTAGCTCCCGGAGAGACAGTATGGCGCATAGCTAAGATGTATGATATAAAAGCCAATGATATAATGCGGGCGAACAGTTTAAGAAAACCGGAAGAGTTGGAAATGGGACAACGCCTTCTCATCCCGGATGCCGCGCCGCTTAAAGCAATCATTCCGCTATATCCTTCTAATAAGAAATATTGTAGATCATGGCCAGGTTTCCGGAGCCAAAACCGAATGCCCCGGTAAGTATTTTCCATGGGAAGAATTTTACCGCAGGATCAATCCAAAGAAATAAGATTAATCAAGATTCCACACATTTTTCCCTCCACAAATAAGTTGCCATATTGAATGAAATATGATATAAAATTATCGTCGATTAATCAAGAATAGCGAAAATGTTTAGTATGACTAAAGGCCAAATAGAAACCCAGATATGTGAGGCGATAATCAAGTTTGAAAAGGGATATATGGGCAGAGGCCCCATGGAGACAAAAGCTTATATCCTGAAAGATATGATATTTATACGTCTCAAAGGCGTGTTGACTCTTTCTGAAGAACAATTAGCTAAAACCGGAGATGGCGCGGAATTAATAAAGAAGATACGCATTCAACTGTTAGAGAGCGCGCGAGCGCTTTTAGAAAATATGGTTTCCGATATTACTGGCTGCCGCGTAAAAAGTATGCATACAGATATAAGCACAAAGACAGGGGAAAGAATTATTATTTTTACACTGGATCAGAATTTGGAAGACAGGTTTGGTGCATAATTTTGTTGACTTAAAGGTTTTTTCGTATACAACAAAGCTCGTCAAGATTAAATAGGAAGAGTAAGCCAACATCGAATTTCTTAGTTCTCTTTTGAGAGAGCGGGAGATGGTGTTGGTTTTTTTATTTTATAGACACTTTTTTTAAAAAAAGGAGGAAGTCTGATGTCTAAAATGTATCTAGAAGCAGTGGAATCAAAATTGAGTGAAGGTGATTACCAGAAACTAAACGCAATAACTAACCCCAAAGTTCAACAGTTTATCGCTGAATCAGCAGAATTATGTAG
>JAHJHM010000097.1 GCA_018823915.1 Candidatus Omnitrophota bacterium | reverse complement strand
CTACATAATTCTGCTGATTCAGCGATAAACTGTTGAACTTTGGGGTTAGTTATTGCGTTTAGTTTCTGGTAATCACCTTCACTCAATTTTGATTCCACTGCTTCTAGATACATTTTAGACATCAGACTTCCTCCTTTTTTTGAAAAAAGCGCCGTTAAAACAAAAAAACCAACATCATCTCCCGCTCTCTCAAAAGAGAACTAAGAAATTCGATGTTGGCTTACACTGCAGCAACCCCGACCGCTCGGAATCCCTGCCTCAGTCTACCAACTTATTATTTTATCTTATGTATTTTACAGCTGCGAAGAATTATAGTCAATCTTTTTTAAAGCATCCTTTTTTAAAGCTAAACTCCAGTTGCAAACTTAATTTCAAAATCCTGATCCAGAGTAAAAATAATAATTCTTTCCCCTGTCTTTGTGCTTATGTCCATATGTAAACTTTTTACCTGACAACCTGTAATATCTGAAACGATATTCTCCAGCAAAAGTCTTGCACCTTCTAACAATTGTACGCGTGTCTTCTTTATTAAATCTGCCCCTTCAGTAGTTTTAGCTAACTGCTCTTCAGCAGGGGTAAGAACCCCTTTAAGCCTGATAAAGACCATATCTTTGATAATATAGGTTTTGGTCTCTTGCGGACCTCTACCCATATATTCCTTTTCAAACTTTATTATTGCCTCACCAATAAGGGCTTCTATCTGTCCTTTTGTCTTATCGTTCATAGCAATTCGTATTTTATCACCTTTCTCTTAAAACTGCAAAATTATTATACTTATCGGTCAAAATCGCTCAATCCTGCCCCACCAACGCCTCCGCCATCTGCGCCATGGTCTTACTATAATGAGGCCATCGGCCAGCCAAAAGTTTTTATAAAAACTTTTGGCTGGCATATATTTATCCATTTTTCTTGCTCAAAACCTTATCCAATCGCACTCCTCCAACTAACAATTCTTTTTGTTTTCTTGTAAGTTTCTTTATCCTCTTTTCCATCAAAAACGCTGGCTTAAAATAGCGGTACTCTTTTTTCCATGCTAATGTAACCGGCAATCTTGGACGTGTATACTTCGACGCAAACCCAGCGTTGTGTCTCCTTATTCTTGCTGCGATGTTATTTGTATACCCGGCATAATACGTTCCATCCTGGCATTGTACTATATATACGAAATGTTTACCATGTCTTTTAAGATTCTTCTCCATTGTATCCTACCCGCGCCCTAGTGCGTCCCTTTCGTCGAGGAAAATATCGTCCATTCTCTTTCAGCAACCGCTTTTTGAATTCGGCCGATCCTCGGGGGAATTCAACATTTTCAAAAAGAGTATCTTTGTCAGAATCAAAGGCAAGCAGGAATTCCTGATATTTCTGCCGGCGCGATTCAATCGTTTCTCCGAAATCGTCAAACAATGGTGATTGAACGGTTAGGCAATCTTGCTTCCCCAAAGCATAATACGCTGCACTACTATAAAGATAATCCCAAGCCATCCCAACCACACCTGCTTTCACGGGGTTTCTTTCGATATAGCGGCCGCAGGCGTTCAGGTAGAGCTCCTTTTGGATTGGCTGGCTCTTAAAACGGCCCTGCCACAACGTTCCCGCTGAGTGGTATTTCCTATGGTGGTAACAGGCGTATGAACGGCCTATGCCTGCCATAAGTGATGAAATCTTTGTAGGTTCATCCAATTCCAGGACTACATGGTAATGGTTAGGCATAAGCACCCAGTGATAGATGCTTAACTTACCGATAGTTGCATAATCCGCAAGCAAATGGATAAAAAATTGACAATCTTCGTCATCATGGAATATCATTCCTCGATTATGACCCTGATTGAAAATATGATATAGTAAGGATAGATTTAATTGATGCTTACGGGCAGTATAAGGCATGCAGAGATTATAGCACGGTTGCAAAAGAAGTCAATATTTGATTCATAACACCCCGCAGGACAAAAGATTAAATAAAGCGTCTTGTTAACTTGTTAATTGTTAATCTTCTTCTTTATTAAGACATTTGCTTTCATCGATAACCCATGCAGTGCGATGTTTTTTCTTTGGTTCACTTTTCATCAGTTTGATGAACTTATTAAGGAAGGACATAGAAGATAGAATCAGATTGGAATATTTATGATTTTTGCTTCTATAAGGCGTGAAAAGGCAGAATTTGAGGATTTTTGATAGGATTTTAGACTTGGAATAATAGGAATGGAGAAAGGTGAGAAAAAGAGAGAATGATAGAAAGAATCAGCTCAATCATAAAAAACCTCCTGTGCTTAAATGTGTTTTAGAGTCGGGAAATGCTTATTCTGAAAGGGATTTGGCGGGGAAACGACAAATAATAAAGGTTCACCTTTCTGATGAAAAGTGAACCTTTATAGTAGATGATACCATAGAAAGAAGATATGTCAAGATTTTTTGCTTTTTTGCTTTTTCTTAATATTCTGCTAAACTTTCTCAATTAGCTCTTTAAGCAGCCTGCGATGGCATTCTTTATCAATTTTTTCATAGCAGAGCAGGGTTATGGTTTCTTTTTTTGTCTGTATAAGTTCTAATTCATGCGCCAGTTTGTCCTTATCCTCTTATCCTCTTCTTCTTTTCCTGTTCGATGAGATAGTTCTCTTTTGTAATAACTTTTTGCTTTGTTTTCTTTT
>JAHJHM010000096.1 GCA_018823915.1 Candidatus Omnitrophota bacterium | reverse complement strand
CGCGGTTAAACTACACGTTAAGCTTAACCACGCGGGATACTTGCCTAATTTCGCCGTTATGACCTGCGGTAATATCCATGAGTTAAAAGTCGCTCCCAATATCCCTTTAGAAAAAGGCGATGTTGCGGTTTTTGATAAAGCCTATACGGACTTTAAATGGCTTAAAACCCTTGATAATACTGGGGTTTTCTTTGTTACCCGTCTCAAAAGGAACGCTGACTACCGAATAGTTGAACGTCGAGATACCGCAAAATACGCTAATATTTATTCTGATCACGTTATAGCTTTAAGGGGACATTTATCTCGACAGAAGTTTTCTGACAGGCTGCGGCGTATCCGGTCTAAAAACCCTGAGACCGGCAAGATAATAACCCTTCTCACCAACAACTTTAAGTGGTCGGCTAAAACTATTGCCCGGATTTACAAAGAACGCTGGCAGATCGAGTTATTCTTCAAAAGCCTCAAGCAGCAGCTTAAGGTTAAAAGCTTTGTTGGTACATCTCGCAACGCCCTGCTGTCCCAATTATGGGTCGCTTTAATCGCATATCTTTTATTGAGCTATTTAAAATTTAAGTCGAAATTTCAATGGTCAATATATACGCTGTGTTCGGTGCTTCCGGCTAATCTTTTTGCCAGAAGAAACCTTTGGGATTGGCTCAATGCACCATTTCATCAAAGATCGGATAAACCGCCGGACACCCAGCTAACGCTGGCTTTCGGCTAATTTGGACAGTAGTGAAGCTGAATAACTAATTTGATAACATCAGCGGCAAAATTTAACAATCGTTCACTAAGCTCATTCTGCATTTTTCATTTTTCATTTTTCACTTTGCACTTTGCAATAATATGTGCTTTACTGACTATTTACAATATGGGACTGTTGCAAAATACAACAATCCCTGATTACACCGATTAGCTTATGATTACACTGATTGAAAACATTAGTATTTTAATCGCCGTAATCATTCTTTAATCGTTGCAATCAGGCGCTGGTGCATAATAGCACCAGCGCCAATATACCAAATTAGTTTACAAAGTCAATCTCAATATTAATATTCGCGAAAACTATTTATAAGAGGGGTTTTTTTATAAATTTATAGGCTTCTGCCTCTAAATTCTTATGTTTAATGATTAAATCCACAACTTCCCTTACTGCCCCTTCACCGCCCTTTTTTACAGTTATATAGCAAGCTGCCTTTTTTACTTTAGCTTGGGCATCCCTAACAGCCACCCCTACCCCTACTTTCTTTATCAATTCTACATCTATCAAATCGTCCCCCATAAAACAAACTTCCTCTTTTTTAACTTTATACTTCTTACAAAGGCCATCAAGCACACTTTCTTTAGGTAAGACACCGCCTATTACTTCTTCTATCAAACAATCTTGCGCTCTCCTTCTTACTACTTTACCATCCTTAGCAGTAAGAAGGATGGTCTTGATTCCGAGTTTATTTAAAAGAAATACCCCTAAACCATCCTTTACGTTAAAAACTTTGAGCTCCCTGCCCCTGTCATCGTAAATGATTTCTCCTTTAGTTAAAACCCCATCTACATCAAGAATTAGCAGCTTTATTTTTTTAAACAGCTTTTTGGTTTTATCCTTGTTCATCCTTTTTCTTTTTTTATCTCTTTGCTGTAAAGTAAACCACCAACTCTTTAAAGTGTCCACTTTTTCGGGGGAAGATTATTTACCGGGCATTTACAATTTAACACAGAGAGATAAAATAGTAAAGGAATTTGTTAAGGAAGTGGGGGTTCTCATTTCCTCACAAAAACAATCCTTGAAAAAAGCTCTTTCTTAAATTATAGCTGTCAGCATACCTTGTGTATCCCACTAACCCAAAAAATGCGTTTGCATTTTTTGCCCGCAGGGCCGCCGCCACAATTTCCCCAGGAAATTGTGGAAAACGGCGGGGTATGCCGGGAAAAATGCTCGTATCTTTTGATACAATAAGTTTTTTGCAGAACTTAATGGCTATCAGTAAATTACTCACTAAGTCAATTTTCAACTGCATTTTTCCGGCTAAAGCCACGAATTCTTTGAGTTAATTTATCAGGAATTATTAAGCCTTGGCTGTATTCATTGGGAAGGTTGTTCAGGGTTGGCAGGAGGAATAGTTAACGAAAAATGCGAAGCGAAAAAATAAAACGTAAAATTTAAAAAGTGAACCGTCCCCGGAATTTCTAAACGGATTCCATTTGCAAATGAATCAGATAAGTTTTTTTATTGCTGCAATATGTTTTTCAGCCGAACGGATTATCTGTCTGCCTTCTGTTTCAGAAATAAGCCCTGCATGATCGTAGAGATTACTGTTGCGTTTGATACGCATACGATTAAAGAAGTGACTCCGATCGTGATGTTCTTTAGGCAAAGCTAATAACATAAAACTCCATACCGTCTTATGACTTTCCGCAGATGCCGGCCGGTAACCTTCTCGATACATATAAGCCCTGGAGGCACTCAAGGCAGCATTATAGGCAATGTTAAACGCCCAATCCCAATCATATGCGATAGCACTCTTAGCAAAACCAATATCTCTATCAGCTATTTTTAGCACGTCTTTAATTTCTTCGGCTGAGGCGTGATGAATTTTAATCTTTCCTTCCTTCAACAATTTTTGATAAGGCGTTTTCATCTCCTTTTATAAATATTTTTTCTCCCGAAAAAACCCTATTTAAAAACGCGTTCTTCATTTTGACTTTGGCTTTAAATTCACTAAGGTTCATGTGAATAGTGTTAATCTCCCTGCCGATTTCTTCTTCGAATTTAAATATATAACGATGGAGCTTTTCCCCATCTATATCTCCCAGGACAAAAAGATCGATATCGCTTCTTTCCCATTCCTGATTATAAGCTGTAGAACCATACACAAAGGCAACACAAATATCATTAGGAAAATTTGCTATCTCTTTGAGATATGGACCGAAAGCTTCAGTTTTGTATATAAGGTTCTTTAATTCTTTATAAAGAGGACAACGCATATTTATTTTATAGTATAACAGATTTGCTTCTCTCTCTGAAGATACCACTCCAATAGAAGACAACTTCTTCAATTCACAGCGGACAGAGTTAATATTCTCCTTAACATCCCTGGAGAGTTCCCTAACGTAAAACCTGCGTTTGGGATTTGTAAACAACATGGTTAAAAGTTTACGTTTAGTTTTAGATGAGATAATCGCCTCTAACATAACACCTCTATTGAATTATATTTCTATTCAATTGTATAGAATTTCTATTCAATTGTCAACAAAAAATAAGGCTTTTTAATAAGCCTTTGCTCTGTGACTCCCCTTTCAATGTCGCAAAAGTTCTACTTTTTGTAACATTTTCATTTATCCCTTCTTCACAAAAACAATTCTTGAAAAAAGGCTCTTCCTTAGATTATAACTATCAGCATACCTTGCGTATTCCACTCATCGCGCGAATTCTTTGAGTTAATTTATCGGGAATTATTAAGCCTTGACTGTACTCATTAGAAAGGGTTTCGTTATTAGCATGAGGGATAGTTAATGAAAAACGTAAAGGGGAAAGCGAAAAAATAAAACGTAAAATTTAAAAACTAAACCATCTTCTTTTCTTAAATGACTCTGACCCCTTTTTCTTGTGAATGCTCAATCCTGACAGCTATGCTAGTGCCTAAAAGACAACTCTGCAAATACTTTCAGCTTTCAAGGTCTGCCCCCGTTAGATATTTTCGGGAAAAGGTTAGATTATCCTTTTCCCTGTTTTTAAGGCTTCTTTGATGAAAGGATTGTCTCCTTTTTTCATTTCCTTTTCAGAAACAGGAAAAGCCTCAATTTCTGGTGCAACCCGCTTAGCAATCTGATTAATCATAACCATCTCCTCGAAGTCATCTCTGCCGAAAATGCTTGATACAACACAAAAATCGATATCGCTACTTTGCCTTGCCCTGCCTGCAGCATAAGACCCAAAAAGATAAATTGCGCTTATGGGGATGTTATTTTTGGCAAGGGCTAATTTGTATTTTTTAGCCAATTGTTTTAGGTCTATCTTTGTCATTTTATCCTGTTGAAAAATTTCTTAATATTTGACAATTCTTCAATGACAAATTTCTTATTTGCGCGTTTATAAAGGGACATTTTATAATCCTGGTAGCGGGTTCTAATGTTATAAACGTTTACTTTCGCTAGAAAATCTATATCATTTTTATTAAGTCTAATTTTTGCATATTTAGCGAGAAATAGGCGAGAAATAGGGGTCAGACCTTGAAACGTGAAACCATCCTCCCTACATCAGCGCATACCCGCTTATCTTTTAGCCTTAATCTCTCGATATCTTTTGCAGCTTTGCTTACCGCCGTATAACTTATTCCAAATTCATTACCTATTTCCATATTCGTTAAAGGGGACAGCTGTACCCTTATCCCTAAATCTTTTCACGTTTCAAGGTCTGACCCTACTACTACTGATCCCTAAATCTTTTCACGTTTCAAGGTCTGACCCTACTACTACT